>CAZTDK010000001.1:0-5778 GCA_964611965.1 uncultured Binatia bacterium (SeqCode)
TATGAATCGCGACGGTGCGCTCGACCTCCTGGTATCGAACAACCGCAGTAGCGATGTCAGTGTCCTCCTGGGTGATGGGCGCGGCAACTTTGCTGCGCCGCGCGCCTTCGTTGCGGATCAAGATCCACTCGCGCTCACCGCGGCAGACGTCAACGGTGACGGCCTGCCGGACGCCGTATCGGTCAATCGTGGCAGCCAAGCCCCGGATGTGGCCGTGCTCCTGGGCCGCGCTGACGGCGGCCTTGACGGGGTTGAGGATCTCGTAACGCTCCCCAGCCCATCGGCGCTGGTCGCCGGAGACGTCGATAACGATGGCGTCGCCGACCTGATCGTGGCGCACAGCCCGGCTGCCGGGACCGGCGGTGGAATGGTCCTCGTCTATCAGGCCGAGCCCCCGCACGGCTTTGCGGCGCCGATCAGCCTGCAATCGGCCGGCGATGCGGTGGCTATCGGGCGTGGCGACTTCAATGCGGATGGTCGCCTTGACATCGCGGTGGTCAATCGATCGACGCGGAACGTCACGGTATTCCTGGCGCGCGCGGCCGGAGGCTTTACAGCCGGACGGAGCTACCCGATCGGTGCCGGCGCCACGGCCGTGGTGGTCGGCGACTGGAATCATGACGGCCGATCGGATCTGGCCGTGGCGGAGTTGGGGACCGGATCCAGCGGCGCGATCGAGATTCTCGCGGCGGCAATCGATGGGAGCTTTGGTGCGCCGCTGCGGATTCCCGTCGGAACCAATCCATTTTCGCTGGAGACCGGCGATGTCAATGAGGACGGCGCGCTCGACCTCATCGTCGCAGACAATGCCGGGAGCTTTACCTGCGCCGGCAACGGTGCCGCGTGCACGGTCGATGGTGACTGCGGAAGCCACGGGCCGTGCAACGTGCTCGGAGACATCTCGATTCTCGCGGGCGACGGCCACGGGATGTTTCATGCGGCCGGTCGGATTCCCAACGTGCCCGGGCCCAAGGCTCTTGTTGTCGCGGACTTCGATCGCGACCATCACGACGACGTCGCGGTTGTACTGTCGCGAACCAGCACCGTGTCAATCTACTTCGGCGACGGCTTGGGCGGTTTCGCGCTCGGGCCTTCATCGTTGTCGGGCGCCGGCACGCCGTCGGCACTCGCCGGCCGCGACATCAATGGAGACGCGATTCCGGATTTGTTGGTATCAGACCAGGTGGGGAACGTCGTCGCGATGTACCGCAGCCTCGGGGCGAACCGGCGCTTTCGTCAAGATGCCGCCGTGGCGGTCAGCCGCCAACCGATCGGCCTGGTCGCCGCGGATTTCGATGGCAACGGTCGCTACGACGCCGCGGCGGCGGAGAATTTCACTGGCGTGGTATCGGTCTTGACCAACGTTGTGACACCCTCCGCCACCGCGCCGACGGTGCTTCGCGGTGACGGCAACGGCGACGGTATCGTGAGCGCGGCCGATGCCGTCGCGATGATGCGCGAGCTCGCCGATGGGATTGGCACACGCATCGAAGAGGTGGCACACGTCGGGCGGTTCGCCGCAGCGCCTGGCGTCGATGCCAATGGCGATGGCATTGTGACGCTCCAAGATTCGCTGGCGGTCGTGCATCGCTTGTTCCAGGTGCCGCGGCCGGCGTCTCTTCTATAAGGTGCTTGCCGTCTGGGATACGTGTCGAAAGAACGGAACCACGAAGGGCACGAAGAGCACGAAGGAAGATTGAGGAAAAGACTCCTGAAGTGCAGTCCCCCCCTGTCCCGCAGATTCATTGAGAACGCCGAACCCGGGCGCGCTGCGGCTGGCAACGACGGCGGCGCTAAAATATACTAGACCCGCAATGCATTGCGGGTGAGATCGTCACAAAGATCGGGGACACGGCATGCTAGTGGACAGTCACAAGAAGAGGGCAGGGCTTGCGGCGACGATCGCGGTGCTGGCGATTGTTCTGTCGGGTGCGAGCGGCGCCAGTTGTACCGGTGATTGTGACGGTGATGGCACGGTCACCATCAACGAGGTGATTACCATGGTGAACGTTACCCTCGACGGCAGCAACGCCGTGACGTGCACCGCGGGGGATGCCAATGATGACAACGCCATCACCGTCGACGAAATCCTTGCGGCGGTAAACGCCGCGCTCAGCGGCTGCGCGCAACAGACGCCTACGCCGACGCCGACCTTCGTTCCCGGCACCTGCGGCGACCCCGCCATCCGGGCCAGCGAACCCCTCTGCGCCCTCGATGAGCAGACGACCACGTGCGACTTTCTGATCCGGGAGCATTGCTTGCTTCCGTATCCGTCGTCCGTATTCCTGGCCCCCGATTCCACCACGCCGACCGGCTGGCGTATGCACTACGTGCGCGAGACGATGCCGGTAAACATCCACAACTCTCGCGTCGATCCGACCGATTGGAACACGCTGGACGGCTTCAGTCCCGGCTCGCTCATCGAGGCGTTGTTCCCGGAAGGCGTCGATGGGGTAGCGTCGAACCTGCCGCCGATCACCAACATCGAGCACTCACTGGATGGGGACAGTCCGACGGTTATCATCAACGCTGAGACCGGCGAGCACATTCTGCATTTCGCCGAGCTCGACGCGCAGGCGGCGTCGCCAGCGACGCAGATGCTGCTCATCCGCCCGGGCATCCGGCTGCACGAATCGACACGCTACATCGTCGCCATCCGCGGCCTCAAGAATTTGCAGGGTAACCCGATCGCTGCGCAGCACGCCTTTCAGATCCTGCGCGACAACCTCGACACACCGGTGCGCACCATTGCGGCGCGGCGCCCGCAAATGGAGGACATCTTCACGAAGCTGGAACAAGCTGGCGTGTCGCGCGACGACCTCATTCTCGCCTGGGACTTCGTCACCGCCAGCACCGAAAGCCTCACCAGTCGCGCACTGTCGGTACGCGATCAGGGCTTGACCGCCAATGGACGGGGGGCCCCGCGGTTTACGGTCACCTCCGTCGAGGGCACACTGCAGCAGCCGTACAGCGACCAGATCTTTCGCCGGATTCATGGCACCTACACCGTGCCATTGTTCATGACCAGCGCCCAGCCGCCGGCGATGTACAACCTCGACGCCAACGGCATTCCGAAGCAGAACGGCACTGCGGTGGCGCCATTCACCGTCACCATCCCGCTTAGCCTCGTCAACGGCGATGCTCTTCCGCGTCGAGGGCGCGCCATGGTGTACGGGCATGGCTTGCTCGGTAGCGGCGAGACGGAGATCACCATCGATCACCTGCAGAGATTGCAGAGCAACTACGGTTTCGTCATCGGCGCGACCGACTGGATTGGACTGTCGGCGAGCGACATTCCGAACACGTTGAAGGTCATCTCCGATCTTTCAAACTTCCCGCAGATTCCGGATCGTCTGCAGCAGGCCATGCTCAATACCAAGTAGCTGGGACGCCTGCTGATTGCCGCCGATGGCTTCGTGAGCGACCCGGCCTTCCAGCTGAACAGCGTGCCATTGATCGACACGCAGGAGCTCTACTATTACGGCAACAGCCTCGGCGGAACGGTCAGCGGCGTCTACATGGCGTTGTCGACCGATACGATCCGCGGTGTGCTTGGTGTCGGCGCCGCCAACTTCAGTACGCTCCTGCAGCGCAGCACCGATTTTACGCAATTGCAGTTCATTCTCGAGCAGAGCTACCTGAACCCGCTCGACCGGCCACTGCTCATCGCGCTGATGCAGCAGTTGTGGGATCGAGGTGAGCCGAACGGCTACACGTCGCATCTGCTCGCCGATCCGTTGCCCGGCACGCCCGCCAAGAAGCTGCTTCTCCAAATGGGGGTACACGATTCGCAGGTGGCGAACATCGGCAGCGAGATTCAGGTTCGCAGTCTCGGCATCCCCGCCGTCGCGCCATCGGCACTGCCCACCTTCGGGATTGCCGAAGTCGCCGCGCCGTTCGACGGCTCGGCGTGGGTTCCGTATGACGTCAGCGCCACGCCCGAGCCGCTCACCAATACACCGCCGGCCGACGACAACGGGGTCCACGAAGCCATCCGCCGCCTCGACGCCGCGCAGCGTCAGATCGATGCCTTCCTGCGGCCAGCTGGGCAGGTGGAGAACTTCTGCACGGGCCCGTGTGTGTTCCCCAAGGCCCCCAACGTGCACTAGGGGCCTGCGGCCGGCGTCTTTTCAATGGCCCGCTCCCGTTGGTTACTGCGGGCTTGCCCCCCGGCGCACATTGCAGCAACATTTCATCGGCCCAGATACGCAAGCTACAAGAGACAAGGAAATCCGCGTTCCCGAATCCACTCGTGTCCATGACGCCGCCGTTGGAGTAGACTCCCGCTCGTGACTGCGATGCGCACAACGTGCGTGACAATGTTGGTGTTGCCTGGGCTGCGGGGCGTTGCACCGCGCTGACCATTGACCAGGGCTGCCGGTGCGCACCCGACTGCGGTATGCCGGCGCCGACGCCCACACCGATGCAGCCGTGCAGCGCATCACCGTGCGCGGGTGCCTGTGCGCTGTGTCCGCCGTGTACACCGGGGACGGTGTGTCCGGAAGCGCCATGTTTGCTCGGGCACTGCGACGCCAGCGCCGGGACCTGCGCGTGCGTGCCCGGCTTCACGCCGCCACCGACGCCGACTCCTACGCCGACCGTCGTAGCTGGCGCCTGCGTGGGTGATTGCGACGGCGATGGCGCGGTGATCATCAACGCGTTGATCCTCGGCGTCGACGTGGCCTTGGGCAACGCCGACCTCAACGCCTGCCCGGCGATGCAGTGCAGCGACAGCGGCTGCGTTTTTCAACTGTCTGCGCATGGCGGTGAACAACGCCTTGCGCGGCTGCCGCAGCGTCACGCCCATTCCGACACTGACGCCGCAATGCACGAGCCTGCGTTCCCATAGCCTTGGCCAAGACCGTTCGCCCATTGTGTCCGATGGCGAGGGCAAGTCCGGGAATGTGCTCGGCGCGCATCTTCGCGCCAACGAGCGCATCGAGGGCGGTGGAGACTGCCGGCGGAAGCAAATCGATCTGGCTGGGATCCGGCGTCGGCGTCGTTGTCGCGCTGGCGGTGGCACTGGCGCTGGATGGTGCTGTGACAGTCGCATTCCCGGTCGGTGTCAAACTGCGCGCGCTCGTCGCCGTATTGATGGGCGATGGGGTCGGGGTGTGTGTGCTTGCCGGTGGAGTCGTGGGTGCGACGGTTGCGCTGGCACTGGGCATTTCGCTTTGTGTCGGCGTTGCCGTCGATGTGGGGTCGCTGTCGGCGGCGGGCCGTCGCCGTTCCCTGCACAGGCCGGCAGCGTTGCGGCCATGAGCAACACGGCTGCGAGCACGCCACCGCAGTGAACCGACGGGGGCATATGCGAGCTCCGTTCTCTCGATGGCAGCTAGTCGTTTCCGGTTACAGGGTCCACGGGTTGGCGTCAAGGCTGGTGCCAGGGCCGGTGGCGTGCGAGGCTGTTGCGGTGGCGCCCGGTGAATCTCTCTCGACGGTGACTGAGCATGCACGTTGGACGGCAACGGCGCGTTTGGGGGATCCCGGCCGCCCGAGCCCGGCGTTCGTGCGCTATGCCCGCCGCTACCTGGCTCCTATGGTGCGTCTGGCGTACCGCCCGCGCCTTGACGGCGTAGCGAATCTGCCGGCGACGGGCCCATACCTGCTGGTGGCCAATCACTCTGCCGGCCTCGGGATTGCCGAGATTCTCAGTTTCGCGGTCCTCTATCTCGAGCAGGTGGGCGCCGAGCGCCCGCTGGCCGGGTTTGCGCTGCCGTTCGGCTTCCACCTCTATCCGGCGTCGCGCGTCCTGCAACATCTGGGCGCGATCCCGTC
>CAZTDK010000001.1:5788-33560 GCA_964611965.1 uncultured Binatia bacterium (SeqCode)
GCGCGTGCCACGCTGGGCGCCGGCATTCCGATCCTTGTCTTCCCCGGGGGCGACTACGAAACTCTGCGGCCGGTCTGGCAGGCGAACCGCGTCGACTTCGGCGGCCGCAAGGGGTTCTTGCGTATTGCCCGCGAGCTGCGCGTGCCGATCGTGCCGATGGGCATCCGCGGTAGTCACTACACGGCGCCGGTGTTGTGGCGCTCGCAGCTCCTGGCCAAGCTCGTGGTCGGGCCGTGGCTCATCGGACAGAAGCGCTGGGGGCTGACGCTGTTGGGGCTGCTGGTCGCCGCGCTGATCGTGTGCGCCGTGCCGCTCGCCTGGCCGTGGCGAGCACTGGGTGTCTATCTGTGGCTCGGCTCACCTTTCATCTTTCTGCCGTGGATTCCATGGACGATCCGCATGCGCATCGGCGCGCCGCTGCCTCCCGAGATGTTGGTCGACGGCGCCACGGACGACGCGCAGCTCGGTCGCGCCCTGATGTTGGTAGAAGCGGCGGTGCAGGCACTGGTGGAGGGGGGGGGAGGGAATTTGCCTTGACGGGCGTTGCGACGGGCCCTTCAGGGTTGATCGAAGATCGCGAGGAGCAGGGCATCGACGTCAGGTGCGTCGAGAACGCCGTCACCGTTGACGTCGTCGAGCCCACACGTCACGCGTGCGTCGAGCACGATATTGCGGACCAGTGCAGTCACGTCGGCCGCCGTCACCGCGCTGTCGCAGTTTGCGTCGCCGGCCGCTGCGGCCACGGTGGCCGTCGGGCTCGCGGTCGCCGTGGACGGTGGTGTGCAAATCACTTCGACGCCGTATGCGATTCGTGCCGCAAATGCCACGCAATTCAATGGGCTGACTCCGGACCGCTATGTCCAGGCCGACGGCGCCGGCAACGTTGGTATCGGCACGACGACGCCGCACCACCGTTTGAGCATCAGCGGCGACCCGACGTGGGCGAATGCGGGCTGGAGCGGAGCCATCGAGCTCGACAACGGCGGCGCCATCGGCTGGAGCGATAACAGTGTGGGGAATCGGTTTCGATCGCTGGCCAATGAGCTTGCCGGGATACCGCGGATCGATCGAGACGAGATAGCTGGGCCGCGCCTCGCCGGCGCCCGCCATCGCGGTCGAAGAGTTGTCGTGGGTGGGCACAAACCTGCTGGCGTCGACGCACGGCCGCGGCCCGTATCGCGCCTCGGGGACGCCGGGCCTCTTCGTCGAACGTCGAGCTGCACAGCCTACCCGGCGGCACAGTCAGCGTCGGCAAGCCGTGAGGGGCGTCGGGATGTCAGCGCGCTCAAGGAGAAGGGCTGATGCCGGGGCGTCGTGGGCGCCACAGTTGCTCCCTATCTGTTCAGCGCCGCGTGATTGACGCTTAAGCAAGCAGATCAACGTACGCACCCGCCACCAATGAGGACTCCGAAATCCCCAGCGTCGCCATGAGCTGGCGTGCCACACGCTCACCGGCCGCGGCTGACTCGCCGTCCTCCAAGACGACCTCAATCTCGATGAACGTGCCCAATTCGCGCACTTCATCCAGGTGAATGCGGGAGCGGCCGACCATGAAAACCTCACGCCGCTTTTCGACGACGCTACGCACGCCAAGTGTGCGTGCGAGCAGTGCGCACAGCACGTCGGGTTCGGCAGAGCTGTAACGGGTATACGAAGATTCTTTTGGGCCGCTGTCGTCCGGCCGCTGGTAGAAGATCAGCTCGCCAGTGTCGTCAGCAAATCGGCGAAGCTTCAAGCGTCCGCTGGCGACGATGAAGAATGTATCCGTCTGCAGCAAGACCGTCGGCGTGTCCGTGAGCGCCGTGACCTTCAGTCGCAGCGCGGCGAGGTCATCGACTCTAGCCTTGATTTCGATGTTCCGAGCCACGGCGCATGCCTTGGTAGCGTACAATACCCCTGAAGGACCGAAAGCTGCTTAACCACGAAAAGTACGATTGGCACGAAGAAGCGAGCGAAAATATACGTGACTCAAGGAAACGTTTACTTCTCATGACATGTGCAGACGCAAGACGGGGTTGTGACGTGTGTCCGATACTTCTTCGTGGTCGTCGTGTCCTTCGTGGTGAAAGTCCTTGGTCCGAATTCAGCGCTGATCCGCGCAACCCTCAGCTACCCCCGCCCCAACTGCCGCCGCAGCCGGTGCAGCAGCTCGACCGAGGCGTCGATCTCGGCCTTGCGGATGGAGACGCTCTCCACATTCACGCCCAGGGGCACGCCCTTGTCGCGGGCATAGTCCCACACCTCGGCAAAGATGCGCTCGCACAGCTGCAGCGACGTCGCCAGCGGATCCACGGCAAGTCGCAGCTCGTTCTCCAGCCAGCGCGGGAACGCGATGCCCAGCCACTTCATGAACGCCAGCGTCTTTTCGGAACCGCAGGGCGAGAATGTGAGGATGATCGGCATCGCAGGACTGCCGTGCTCGCGGATCGCCAGCGCATAGTCGGAGAGCAGCGACTTGGTCGACGTCACATCGTAGACCGCCTGCGTGACGAAGAAGCGGCAACCTTGCTCGGTCTTGTGCAGCATGCGCGCGTGCTCATCAAGGTGGCGCGCGTGTCGTTCGGCGATGGCAATGCCGCCGACCAGCAGGTGGGGAGCGTGCTGCCGCGTCAAGGCCAGAGCATCGGTGAGCGCGACACCGCGGCGCAGGCGCGGGTTGGGCGCGCCGACGAGCACCGAGATGCGCGGCGTGGGCGCGCTGTTGGCGCGCGTCGCCCAACGCACGAGGCTATCTGCGCTGTCCCGGTTCACGCAGCGGTACACGATCTTCGGCGGCCCCAGCGCGCCGAGGTGTTCGTCGGCGTAGGCCTCCGGCTCCAGCGTCGGCAGAAATGGAAACGGACGGGGTGTCGAGGTACGATCCGCTTCGTCCTGGATGTCGTAGATGATCAGGCCGTCGATCGGCAACGACCCGAGCCGCGCCCGTTGCTGCGCGAGGATCGTCTGCAGCCGCTCCGTCGGCGTCGCCTGCTTCGGCGGCGCGAGGCCGTAAAGGCAGATTCCAGGTTGTCGCGTCGCAATCTTTTCGGCCAGGGAAAGGCTCACGCGCGTAGTGTAGGCGTTCTTGGCGTGAGCGAGCAACTACCGTTGCCCCGCGAAGCACACGAAATGCTCATGACAGCGAGGCGCCCAAGGCGATGGAAGGCAAGAACGCCGCCTCGCCCGTGCCACTTCCGGCATGGGAGAGGGATGGGGTGGGGCCGCAAGGCGTTTGGCGTCCTGTGTTTCCAAAGGGAGGAACGGACTTGCGCGCTTCGCGCCCGCATGTCAGACCCGATGCGTTGGGTACAATTGCACCGCTGCAGCGGTGCGCTCGGGAGACGCACGATGGAAATCCCATTCTTCGGCGGGTGTGCGTGTGGTGCCGTCCGCTATGTGTGCGCGCAGGCACCACTGGCGATGGTGAACTGTCATTGCCGCGACTGTCAGCAGGCAGGTGGTAGCGGGTTCTCGCCGACGGTGGTCGTGCCGGCAGCAAGCTTCCAGGTCATCTCCGGTAAGCCCACGTTCCACGCGGTGGAGGCTGACAGTGGTCACACTGCTACACGAGCCTTCTGTGCGAGTTGCGGAGCGTCACTGTTCGCGTCGAGCACCGGGCGCATCGACTTGATTGCCATACGAGCCGGCAGTCTGGACGATCCGAGCTGGTTTCGCCCGCAAGCAGAAATCTGGGTCGCGCGCGCCCAGCCATGGGTGCATCTCGATCCGGACGTACCGCACTTTCCGGGAAATCCGCCGCGCCGATCGCCACCCACGTGAACATGCGCTTAGACAGCGACACGGCAGGCCAGCGTATGCTATGAGGCCGGCGTGCTGCGTTGGGCGTTGTTGTTGGTTTGCGTAAGCGGATGTGTATCAGAGGTCAGCCGCCGGCCCGCACCGTTCAATACGCAAGTGCGGGCACCGGTCAGCAAGCCACCTGTGTCGGCCGAGCTGTTGACGATTCCGCAAGCGCAGGCTTCGAATGCTGCATCGCCTCAATTGACGCCGCAGCGCCGCGCGGCTGGCATGGATCGCGTTGCGGACGGCGATGCGACCTTGTTGAACAGACGGCATCCGGAGAGCGACGGAGAAGGGCAGTCGGCACCCGCGGAGCCTGATCTTTACTGTGTCGTCGGACCGCAGGTGCTCCGGGAGATCGACGCGGTAGAGCAGGAGGGACAGTCCGTTGTGTTTGCGCTCAACGGCCACAGCGCGACACCCGAGCAGATGGCCGAACACCTGATCGCTGCCTGCGTGGAGCAGATTCAAGAGGGGGTGCGGGGCACGAATGCGAACCTGCCGGCGTCCAGCGAGGAGTGGATGCTGGGTCTCGCGTACATGCAGTCCTGGTTGAGAAGCCGAAGCGCGCCCGCAGATGCTGAATAGGCAATCTCAACCCGGAGATTTTCGAAGGTCACGGAATCGTCGCGCTCAGAATGACATTGGAGTAAGTGAACCGCAGTTGTGCACCTTGGCGGCGGGTTTCGAGGCCGAGGGCGTCGTCGGCAACGGACGTGGCGAACATCTCGCGGATGCGCGGCTCGCTGCCGGGCTGCGGGAACGAGCGGGCCAGCAGGTCTTCCACGTCGATGTCCATGCGCCAGTACGTCTCCGACGCATTCGTCAAGCCAGCGGCGGCGTACAACCCCCGCAACTCACCGAGCGTCAGGGCACGCGCGTGCGACGGGTCACGCAGGATCTCCATCCGATGGAAGGCCGCCGCCTTTTCCGGATCGGATGACGCCATGAGGTCGGCAACGACAACCCGTCCACCGGATCGGCAGACGCGGCGCATCTCGTCGAACACCCGCGCCGGCTCCTGAAAATGGTGGAAGGCGAAGCGCGACACAACGATCGAGAACGCGGCATCAGGATAGGGCAGGGGCAGGACGTCGCCGATCTGGAAACGCACGTTGCTGCAGCCCTGTTCCGCGGCGAGGGCCTCGGCGCGCGCAATCATCGCCGGTGTCAGGTCGATGCCGACCACCTGCCGCGCCACCCGGGCAAACGCGCAGGCCACCAGCCCCGGGCCACAGGCAACGTCGAGCACCGTGTCCGCGCCGCCGGTGCCTGCCGCGTCGACCAGCAGCTGCAGTGCGCGTGCGTCACGGATCGGCCCGGCGGTGGAGAACGGCACTGCCTGGCGCGAGAACTGATCGAGAATGGTGTCGCGATGCGAAGGCATGGCCTTCTCTGCCATGATCGGGCGCGGCTGGCGAGCCCTCGAGGGAATCGCGTGCGGCCGATCGTTGATAGAATATAAAATCCCGGGCCTCAGCGCCTCAGCGCGACGAGAGGAGTGCCGGGCACAAATCCGGATCGACCACGCATGGAATCTCTGGTAGCACCAGTATTCGGATGACGGGCAGACGCCCGCAACGGAGCCGGTCGGGCCGAGGAATCCTGAGGAGCGCTGACGTCAACCCCCGGGACGCCTTGCTGCCCGGATTAATTGTTCAGCAGCACGCGCTGGCGGCAAATGGGTAGCGCTCGCGAGGCACTACAGCTCTTGCGACCGCCGCTTCTCGCCGTCTTGGGCGAGAAAGGCGTGCAGCGCCGCCACTACCTGCGCACCTTCGCCGACGGCGGCGGCGACGCGCTTGACCGAGCCGGCGCGGACGTCGCCGATGGCGAAGATGCCGTCGCGACTCGTCTCCAGCGGCCGCCGCCCGGGTTCGAGGTCGGCCCCCGTGCGCACGAACCCCTTGTCGTCGAGCACCACGTCGGATGGCGACAACCAGTCGGTGTTCGGGTCCGCGCCAATGAAGAGAAACAAATGGCGGATCGGTCGCCGCGTTTCCTGGCCCGACGTGCGATGTCGCCAGCGGACCGCTTCCAGCGTCCCCCCTTGTCCTTCGAGCGCAAACACTTCCGTCTGTACGCACACCTCGATATTGAGCTGCGCGTTGATGCGATCGACCAGGTAGCGCGACATCGTCGCCTCCAGGCTCGGTCCACGAACGAGCAGCCAGACCTTTGCGACGCGGGTTGCCAGATACACGACCGCCTGCCCGGCGGAGTTGCCGGCGCCCACGAGCGCCACCTCCTGCCCGGTGCACAGATTGACCTCCAACGGTGAGGCCCAGTAGTGGACGGATGAACCTTCGAATGCTCCGAGGTCGCCAACGGCGAGGCGCCGATATTTTGCGCCGCTGGCGATCACCACGCTGCGGGCGCTGACGATCTCGTCGTTCGCGAGCGTCAGCTTGTAGCGTGATGCCGCGGGCGGCGGGGTGCATTGCAAGCGCACGACTTTGTCGGGTATTGCCAGCTCGGCTCCGAATTTCTGCGCCTGGTTGTACGCGCGGGCCATCAGGGCAATGCCGCTGATGCCGGTGGGAAAGCCCATGTAGTTTTCGATCCGCGCCGACGCTCCCGCCTGGCCACCGAAAGCGCGGTGATCCAACACGAGCACCGATAGCCCTTCGGAAGCGCCGTAGACCGCCGTTGCCAAACCCGCGGGTCCGGCGCCGATGATGGCCACGTCATACAGCTTGGCCGGGTCGATCGCCCGCACCATCCCGATGCAGGTGGCAAGCTCTGTCTCGCTTGGATTACGCAGTACTTGCCCGCCCAGGCAGACCACGATCGGCAACTCGGAGGCTGCGACGTGGAAGCGTTCGAGCAACGTCTTCGCGGCGTCATCGACGGCCGGGTCCAGCGTATGGTGCGGATGGCCGTTGCGTCGCAGAAAGCCGGCGAGCCGCAGCACGTTGCCGTCTTCCGGATGGCCGACGATCACCGGTCCGGCGACGCCGCTCTCGAGCAGACCAACGCGGCGTAGGATGAGTGCGCGCATGATGCGCTCGCCCAACTCGGCTTCCGCCACCAGCACGTCACGCAGGCGGTGCGAGGGAATGACCAGCACCTCCACCGGCTTCGTCGCGCACGCGTCTACCAATGAGGGGCGGCCGGAGAGCTGCGCCAGCTCACCCATGAAGCCGCCGGGGCCGTGGCTGATGATGGGCTCGTTCTGTCCGAGAACGTTGTGCTGGGTAATTGCGAGCTCGCCGCTCAGCACGACGATCATGCCCGGACTGGGTTCGCCGGTGGTGACCAGATGATGCCCCGCGGGGTAGCGCCGCATCTCACCGAAGGCCCGCAGCCGCTCGATTTCCGCGGGCTCCAGGGTTGGAAACATCTGTGCATATCGGGTCTCGATGGTCGAAGGCGTTGCTGGTGGCATGGTCCATTCCTCGCAGAAGGAGCGACGAGTAGGCAACGCTCCAAACCACAATCCGATGTGCGCAGCATACTCCTCTCTTGCAACCGTTGCAGCAAGCCTCCGCGAACCCGGCGCAGCGCTGCCGATTGTCCGGAAAATGATCAGAGGATGCTGTTGCCGACGTCAGCCGTCCCGCCGTAGACCACCATCCCCTGATTGAGGTTGGTGGTCAGATCGCCGCCAACGGCCCACACGCCGCCGTCGGGATCCATCCAGGCGCCGTGCAGATCGAGGACCGTCGCGATGCCCGGTTGCTGCTGCCAGCCGGTGATGCCGCGGTAGGCGACCGTGCCGGCAATACCAACCGCCACGCCGCTCCCGTCCGCCTGCAGGAAGATGCCGTTCAGCGGCGGCATTCCCGCTGGTGCGCGATTTTCGAAGCTGGCGCCTTGCAACTCGTCGATTACGCCGTTGGCTATTCCGCCCGTGGCAACGACTTGCGTGGCATTGCCGTGGATCGTGAAGAGCGGCAGATCAACCGGATCGCTGCCGCCGAGGTCGACGTTGAGCTGCGTCCACTGCAGGCCATCGAAATGGAGGATCACACCGAGCCGGCCCGAAACGTACAGGTCATTTTCGCTGCGTCCCCATACCTTGTAGAGCGTTGGAACCCCAGCGGGACGGACGCTCGACAATGTCGTGTCGGCGGTCCAGGTCGTCCCATCGAAGCGCCACACCACGCCGCCGCTGTCCTGATTCGACAAGTCGCCGCCGACGGCCCAGATGTGGCTCGCATCGGATCCCCAGATGCCAAACAGCGTCTGGGCACTGCCGGGCGTCACTTGCTTCTGGAACACGCCGGTCGCCGGCGTGTAGCGCAGAATCAAGCCTTCGTCCCCCGCCATATAGAAGTCGCCGTCGATTGGCGTGACGCTGATCCACCACAGTCCACCCGCCACGCCGCTGTTGAGTCGGTTCCAGTTCTGCCCGTTGTAGTGCAACACCATGGGGCCGGTGCCGTCGTTGGCATCGGCGCCGACGGCGTAGACATCGGCGGCGGAGGTTCCAGCAATCGAGAGGAGCGCGCCCGGCAGGTTCTGCAGGACAGGGACGACCTGGCCCGCGGGGAGCGTTGTGGGTGTCGGCGTCGTGAGCGGCTCGCCCGTCGCGGAGGGCGTTGCCGTCGCCGTGATGGGTGGTGTTGCCGTGTCGGTCGGGGGCGGCGTGCCTGGTGTGACGGTGGCGGCGGCGCCGGGCTCCCAGTAGGTGCGTGCCTTGTCGTAGACATTGTTGCCGATCGTCGATCCCATGATGCGGCCGTTGAAGTCGTCTGCCAGGATATGAATGCCCCCCCAGATGCGCGACTGCCCCGCCTGATCGGCCGCGTCGTAATATGTCGCCCACTGGAGTTGGATGTCGCTGCTCGGGCCGAGCTCGAATTTGAGGAAGGTGTCTTTGGCAGCAAAGAATGTTCCGAGGCCGCCCGGGAAGTAGGGCGAGCCGGTGAAGCGCGCAAGCACTTCGGCCCCGGCGCGACTAAAGGTGCTGTGACCCGAGCTGAAGGCGGCGAAGGCCGGCGTGACGAAGGTGTCCTTCTGGTATGGCACCCATTCCTTCGCGCGTATCCACTGCACGGCGCTGTGCTGCGTCGTGGGATCCGCGGGGCCGCCCGGCCACGCGAACAGCGCGACCTCGCCCACGAAGGCGGCCAGCGCGGCATGCCGCTCACCGGGCGCGCTCGACTCCGGCGTGATCACCTCGATGAGCCCGGGCACCAGTGGCAGGCCGTCCGGATCGTACGATGGCCCGGTCGGGTCCGAGGACTGCCCTAGCTCTCCCATGTAGCGGATCATCGAAATGGGACGGGTTGAGTTGTAGATGCGCTTCGTGCCCCAGCAGCCGTAGGCCGCGTCGTGCTGCGCCGCATTCATGGCGAAGTAGAGCTTCACGTCCCACTCCAGATCGTTGACGATCGGACCGCTGCCGCCGATCCGCTTCTCGACCAGTGGGCTGTCGGAGACATTGTTCGCCATGACGTTCCAATGCCCCGGCGGCGTTTCCGAGTTCGGTCCGTCGGCCCAGAACTCCGCGATGACTCGGCGGAAGTCGCCGCGCCTGACCATCTCGGGCGTGTACGGCTGCGCCGTGGCGGGGTTCGCCGGATAGCCTCCGCCGGCGTTCGTACCCAGTGGGTTGTTGCCGAAGGAGGCCGGCGAGATGTCCATGTTGATAGCGTCGTCCGGCGTCAGCTCACTGGATGCCCGGATCACGTCGACGGCGGCTTGCTTGAAAGCCGCGTCGGACGCCGGGTCATGCAACCGCGGCGGTGGATCGGGCTGGAGATCATCGAGGCTTGCGGCAAACGAGAGGACGCTGCCCCATTGCGGCGCGACGTAAACCTGGACGTTGCCGGGGACCGGGATGCCGTTTTGGGTTACCTGATGCGACAGCGCGAGCGGCTGCCAGCTGTTCGGATCGACCATGGTTGTGCCCGGAAGCGCCACGATGAGTGGAGGGTTCACTGGAATGTAGGTTGGATCAGCGTAGTTGTTGGCTTCGTTCGATCCGTCGCCGAGGCCGTAGTTGATGACCGTTTGCCCGATGCGATTGCCGATTGCGGCGGGCGTATCTCCCGTGGTCGTGGTGATGCTCGGGTCGTAGCCGAGCGCCGCCATGCGGGCATCGAATGCGGCGAGCGAGGTGGTGGCGTTTGCCGAGATCTTGTAGCGCTGCACTAGCACGCGGTACGCGGCGTAGCTGATGGCCTCCGCGCGGTCGGCGTCGGGATCTGGCGACGGATGCTTCTCGGTCGTGAGGTAGCCGGCCGCCGACGAGTCGTAGGCCGCCCACGCGTCCCACATGGCGATCGAGAGGTGGAAGAGATTGCGCGCGTGAATCGGCGGCCGCGGCAGATCGATACGAATGGCGGCAAGGATCTCTTCGTCCCACTGGCGGGCAACCGATTGCGGGTGCGGCGTCGGGGTTACGGAGGGCGTCGCGGTTGATGAAGCCGTTGCGGTTGATGAAGCCGTCGCGGTTGATGAAGCCGTGGCCGTCGCTAGAGGCGTTGCTGTCCATGAAGCCGTTGCTGTCGATGAAGGAGTTACCGCTCCGGTGGGTGTTGCGGTTGCGGTGTCGGTGGCCGTTGGCGCCGCGGTATCGCTGGGGTTGGCTGTCGCCGTGACGGTCGCTGCTGGCGCGCAACCATTCAACGCGTCACTTACGGCGGTCAGGACTTCATCGACGGTGATTTCGCCATCGCCGTTGAGGTCGCCCGCGGCGCAGGATGCGGTCGGCGCGTTACCCAGGGCCACATCCACCATGTCGATGCATTCGTTGACGGTCACCGCGCCGTCCTGGTCACAGTCGCCCGCGCAGGCGGCGTACCCGGCGCGCGGTGCGGGAACCAATAGCAGTGCGGTGGCAGCAACCCGCACGGCACCTTGCCTCAAGAGATCTCTGAGCATCACATCCCTCCGGCCGCCGCGGGGGGAGGATACGCCGCCGGCGAAGATATGCCTATGAGGATTTTTCCCTTTCACCATCAGCGTGGGTCGCGCATTGTCGCGCCGCAAAGTCGAAAGTGAGTACCGGCGAAGCGCCGCTTCTGTGAGCCGGTCAGTCCTTCATCTGCTTGCGGATGCCGAGCCGGATCAGGACGTCGGGAATCCACGGAAGGAGGAACGTAACCGGTCGGTACCGGGCAGGGAAGACAAACGTCTTGGTTCCGCGCGCCAGCGCGCGTGCAATCAGGGATGCCGCCGCGGCCGCCGGCAGCATGTGGGACGGCGCGAACACGTCCTTGGCCGTCATCTCGGATTCGGTAAACCCGGGGCAGATCGTGGTGAAGCGCATCCGGCGGGAGCCGAAGACCAGGCGCCAGGTGTCCATCAGGACCTTGAGCCCAGCCTTCGATGCGCTGTAGCTGCCGCTGGGCAAGGCGCGAAACCCGGCGACGGAGCCGACGGCGGCCAGATGCATCGGCTGTCCGCTGCTCACCGCCTCCTTGAGAAAGGGCACGATCGTGTTGACCACGCCGATCAGATTGACCTCCAGCACCCGGCTCATCTTGTCGATGTCGTAGTAGGCTTCACGCGTATGGCCGTAGCTGGTGGTGCCGGCGTTGGCGATGACGAGATCGGCGCCGCCGGTGGCCGCCGAGAAGTGGCGGATCGACTCGGCCATACCGTCGCGATCCGTAACGTCGAGCGGATAGACGAACACGGCGGCTCCGCGCTGTGCGCATTCCTGCTGCACGTCATGCAGGCGGTCCGCTCGGCGCGCCAGCAAGCCTAGCGTAACGCCCGGCGCCGCATAGTGTACGGCGAGGGCGCGGCCGATGCCGCTGGACACACCGGTGATGTAGATGCGCTTTGGTTCACTGAAAGTCATATGAACATTCCTTCCATGGTCTGTGGTGCGCGCGACGTGCGTTTGACAACTCGATCGGAAAAGGCAAAAAGGCGTCCCTATGCGAACGCTCTTTCGTATCATCGTTGTGTCCCTGTTGGCGATCCTTGCGGCCCCGATTTCCAGTGCCCGCGCGTTCAGCCCCGTGGCGGTCACGGTGGGCGATCTCAACGGCGATGCGATCGACGATGCGGCGGTCCTGAGCGATGCCGCCACTGTGTTTTTAATCAAGAGCAACGGCGATGGGACGTTCGGGACCTTCACCCCGTCGACTGTCGGGACGAGGAGCACGGGTGGCCTGGCGATCGTTGCCGGTGTCTTTGGCAACAGCACCGGTCCGGTATCCCTGGCGGTGGCCAGCGACGGCGGCAGCCAGACGGGAGGCACTGTCAGCGTGCTGCAGGGCAACGGCGACGGGAGCTTCAGCGCGGCACGCTTGAACAACGTCGGCGCGGAGCCCAGCGCGCTGGTGGTGGCCAAGCTCAAGGAGGCGGGCACTGCGGGCTCGGCATTCAATGATCTCGCCGTTGTCGCCAGCGAGGAGATCGCCGACCTGAACATCTCGCTCCTCTACGGAAGCAACGACGGCACCTTCCAGTCGGATGTGCGGACGACTGCGGAGATCGATTCCGTTGGCATCGCCGCCGCAGATTTTGATCAGGACGGCAACACGGATTTGGCGGTCACGAATGTCGGAGGTGGATTTGGTGTGGCGATTCTCCGCAACGACCCGGGCTGTAGCGCTTGTACCTTCCCGATCTGCAGCTGCACGAATGGCTTCGACATTGCCGAACCTCAGGGCATTGGCGACGCCCTGGCGATTCAAGCGGGCGATTTGAATGGCGACGGCAAGCCCGACCTGGCGGTCCTCAGTGCGGACGGGTTGTCGCTGACAATTTTCATCAACACGACCACGCCTGGAGGTCCAATCAAATTTGGTGGTGTATCGAGCGCGTTCCCCACCGCGTATGACGTCAACCTGGCATCCGATGGGCCAAACGAAATGATCTTGGCGGATATGAACAAGGATGGGCGCCCGGATGTCGTTGCGATCAACAGCGACAACAGCGGCGTGGACGTCTTCCTCAACAATGGCTCCGGAGGATTCGCAAGCGCCCCGCTGCCCGTTGATGGAATTGGGGATGACCTCGAAGCGCTTGCCAGCGGCGATTTCAATCACGATGGCAATCCCGACATCGTGGTCACGGATCTGGCGACGGAGCAAGCAATCTTCCTCTTCGGAAACGGCAGTGGAGCACTCACGAGTCAGATTGTTGTAATTGATATTCCAGGGGCTGAACCAACGCCGGTGCCAACCGCAACCGCACGCGCCACAGCAACTTCAACCGCGTCGCCGAGCCCCACCGTTGGTGATCCGACGAGAACACCGACGGCGAACGCCACGCTGACACCAGCGGCGACGGGTATCCCAACCGCGCGCGCAACGATCAGCCCGACGGCGGTTCCGACATTCGTCCCCGACGAGGGCGGTTGCTCGGTCAGCCGATCCGTCGTGGGCACGCACAGCGGACTCGGGTGGCTCGCCATACTCGCCGTGCTCGTCGCCGCCAGACGGCGTCAAGGCTGAGTACTCCGCTTCACGATTGCGGTGACGCATTCGCCTCGCGTCACCACCCCGGGCCCTCTTTGGTAAGCGACTGTGGGGTTCGGGCGTTTCGGATGTAGGGGCAGTTCGGGAACTGCCCAAAAGGCGCGTCGAATCGGCAACGCCGTGTGGGGCGATTCCCGAATCGCCCCTACAGCTGAGAAAATCGACAGCCCCGTCAGAAGGGGGGATTTGCCAGCTATAGCGCAAGCCGCGTAGGTTTGGCCGCGGAAGCACCAAACGGCCTTGCGCAGGCTCTCTCCGAAGAGGATCATGCGGCCCCAATGAATCCGCTTCGCGAAGGCCTCCAACGGCAGCGCGTGCCCGAGCCGTGCGCCATGGTCATCTTCGGCGCGTCGGGCGACCTGGCGCACCGCAAACTCGTTCCCGCCATCTACAGCCTGGCGCATGAAGGCTCCCTGCCGCCGTACTTCGCTCTCGTCGCCGTCGCCGTGAGCGATTTCACCAGCGAGTCGTTCCGCGAGGAGATGAAGCACGCGGTGGAGGAGTTCGGCCGCCATAAGCCGATCAGCCAGGCGGTGTGGAATTCCCTGGCGCGCAACGTCCACTACATCCAGGGCGATTTTCAGCAGGCCGACACCTTCAACCGGCTCAACGAGCTGCTCGAACGTCTCGACCGCGACAACGGCACGCAGGGGAACCGGCTATTCTACCTCTCCACCGCCCCCAGCCTGGTGGCGATGATCGCGACGCAACTGAAAGAGCATGGCCTGACGTCCAGCCGCGGCTGGCGCCGGCTGATCGTCGAGAAACCCTTTGGCCGCGATCTGGTTTCGGCACGCAAGCTGAACACGCAATTGCAGTCGGTGCTGAACGAATCGGAAATCTACCGCATCGACCATTACCTCGGCAAAGAGACCGTCCAGAACATCTTGGTCCTGCGCTTTGCTAACGGCATCTTCGAACCGATCTGGCGCAACCAGTTCATCGACCACGTGCAGATCACCGTGGCCGAGACCCTCGGTGTCGGCTCGCGCGCCGGCTACTACGAAGAGGCCGGCGCGGCGCGCGACATGATGCAGAACCATATGATGCAGCTGCTCGCGCTGGTGGCGATGGAGACGCCCATCAGCCTCAATGCGGAGCAGATTCGCAACGAGAAGGTCAAGGTGCTCCAGGCGCTGCGGCCGATTCGCGAAGCCGACGTCAGAAGCGCCACGGTGCGCGCCCAGTACGCGCGCGGGTACACCGACGGCATGCCGGTGAAAGGCTACCGCGAGGAAGCCAACGTCTCGCCGCAGTCGGGTACCGAGACGTTCGCGTGCGTCAAGCTGGCCATCGATAGTTGGCGCTGGTCGGGTGTGCCGTTCTACCTGCGCCACGGCAAGCGGCTGGCGAAGCGCGGCACCGAGATTTCCGTTCACTTCAAGAAGTCGCCCGACATCCTCTTCATCGCGGCGGACAGCGATACGCCGGTCGACCACAACGTGCTCACCATCCGCGTGCAGCCCGACGAAGGGGTCTCGCTGCGCATGGAGGCGAAGGCGCCCGGGCAGCTGCTCCAGGTGCAGTCGGTGAAGATGGACTTCCGTTTCGGCGGCGACTCTCCGGAAGCCTACGAGCGGCTGCTGCTCGACACCATGATCGGCGACGCGACGCTGTTCATCCGCCATGACGAGGCCGAGCATTCGTGGATGTTCTTCGATCCGATCCTGAACGCCTGGGCCAACGAGGGCACGCGCCTGGTGCCACAGTACGCCGCCGGCACCTGGGGTCCGAAGGAGGCGGAGGTGCTTCTGGCGAAAGACAGTCGGCAGTGGCGGCGGCTGTAGAAGAGACGACAGACGACAGACAAGAGACGACAGACAGCAAACAACAAACGGTAGACGACGGACAACAGGTGACGGGCGACGTATTGCGGACAATAGATGACAGGCAGAGAACGGACAACGACTATTCATTGCTTCGACACCATTGAACGTGAGGCTGTTGTCTGTCGTCTGCTGTCTGTTGTCTGTCCTATGGTTGGAGGGTGAAATGGAAACCGAGCAGGCTGCCGGCCAGCTATCGGCCACCGCTATCCAGGTGGCTCAGGGGCACACCGCCATCTCGCATCCGTGCTTGTCGAATCTGGTCATCTACACCGAAGACAAGAGCGACGAGGGGCTGGTGACCGAGACGATCGCGGAGTACGTCGTGAAACACCCGTGCCGCGTCATCCTGGCGGTGGCGCAGCCGCGCAGCGGGCAGACCGCGTTGGACTCCGCCGTCTCGGCGCACACCTACAGTGACGGCGCCGGCAAGAGCGCGACGTGCGAGCAGATCACGCTCAACGCTTGCGGTGCGGCCGTGAAGGAGCTTGCGAGTGCGGTGCAGCCGCTGCTCGTCGCCGACCTGCCGACCTATATCTGGTGGCGCGGCATCTTTCTCTCGCAGCGTCCGCTGGTCGAACAGTTCTTCACGTTTGCCGACCGGTTCATCTACGACGGCGTCAGTTGGACCAACCTCCACTTCACGGTGCTGCAGGTCGCGGACTTCATCGCCAAGTACGGCGACAAGGTCGCCTTCACGAACTTCAATTGGTCGCGTCTGCGGCCCTGGCGCGAGAGCATCGCCGACTTCTTCGACACGGGAATGTATGAGAAGGAAGTGTGGGAGCTCGGGCAAGTTCGCGTCGACTTCATGTCGTTGCCCGGCAGCGAAGAGGGCTATCAGTTCCGCGCCCTGCTGATCGTCGCGTGGCTCGCCGTGCAGTTGGAATGGGAGCCGGTCACCGGCCGCCCCGGTGTGGAGCAGGCGTGCCTGGAATTCCGCGACAAGAAAGGCGACCCCGTCCACGCCGAGCTCGTGATGCTGCCGCAGTCCGGCCCGACGAGCCAGGGTCTGCAGGACATTGTCCTCACCGCCAGGAGCGGCGAGCAGACGCATGAATTCATCGTCGAGCGCGACCATAAGGAGCACCTGATGATCCTGCGGCACAAGGACAACAGCAGCGAACGCGTGCTGCGCACCGTGCCGCACGCCGACTCGTCAACCGCCGACCTGCTCTACCGCGAGCTCGGCCGCCGCATGCGTAACCGGGTCTTTGAGAAGTCCTTCACGATGGCGTCGAAGTTGTTGGACATGATTTAGGGCCTGCGGCCGGCGTCTCTTCTATGGCCCGCTCCCCGCTGGGGCGCTACAGATTTCCAAGTCCAAGACGAAGACCACGAAGGGAGAGCTGAGGATCTTCTCCTTCTCTCTCCTTCGGGAACTTCGTGGCCTTCGTGGTTCCATTCTCCGACACGGACAAGCGGTTTCGACGTTCGATCTTACGTGGTTGCTTACTTTGCAATCTTGAAGGTCACCCCGCCCGGAAATAATGCATGTTGGGCTGCCACCGTGGTGGTGCTCAAAATAGAGGTTCCTCGCATCCGCAACGGGATTGCACGGCTTGGTGAGGTCATTCGTGATCACGACTGCCGTGCCGTCGGGCTGCACGTCGAGAATGCGTCCCGCGTCGATCCGGGGTCGCAGCAGCCGGTGAGGTCAAGGTGGTCGGTATCGACCGCGATGCCTGAGTCGCATGCGTCGTACAGCCCGACGTCTTGCAGCAGTGTGGTTGCCTGGCCGCCCGTCTTGGCGACGCGCATCAGCCGTCGGTCGAAGGTGATCCAGTACAGACGCGTCTGGTCCGCCCTCAGGCTGCTCAGCCGGGGCCAGACTCGACATACGGAATTCCCTGTATTGCCCTTTTGGGGCAGCGCCTTCACAACGAAAACAGGACCTGAAGTGTTCTCTATGCCGGTGCGTTTCTGACGGGTGTGCGAAGACGCACGCGATGATCACGCGTAAGCCCATACCAGCACCGCCGCGGGCTTACGGGCGCAGCGCGCAGTTGGTCGCCGACTTGCGTCCCCTCGCAGGCATGCAGCTGCTGCTCCTCGAGGATGATGAAGCGACGCGCGAAGGGCTGGCGCTGCTCCTGGAGTGGGTCGGTGCTCGGGTGCATGGCGTGGCGTCGGTTGCAGACGCTTGGCAGGCGTTCGGCGAGGTGCGCTTCGACGCCATCCTCAGTGACCTCATCTTGCTGCGAGAGAATGGCTGCGATTTCATCCGCCGCGTCCGCCGAGAGGCCAAGGCTGACGTCTTCGCCATCGCCATCACCGGGGTCGTCCGCGAACACGATCGTGAAGAAGCCCTGCACGCCGGGTTCGACGACTTCCTGCAGAAGCCTGTGCAGGTGGAAGACATCATCAGCAAGCTGCAGCAACGGCGCTAAGCGGCGCGAGCGGCGGCTGTAACGTCTTCGGCGTGCGCAATGTAGAAGTTGCGCACATCCGCGCCTGTGTCCGCATTCGAAGGGGCTTCGCGTTCCCACTGTGCGTGGCATAGAAGCCGCATTCTCGCGGTCGCACGCAACGCATTTGGAAGGATGAGACAGGTTCTCGATCAGTCAGGGCGGCAGCGGATGGATGATTCTCGGGTGCCCAGCAGTCGGTCGGAGTTGACTGGGAGGGTCGACAAGGGCGGAGCACGTGCTTCGAAAGCCTCAGCGCCGCGACGATCGACGGTCCCGGTTACGGGGGTATCGCGGACCCACGGGAGCCGTTGGATGGCGAACCTGACTCGCGGTCGTCCGAGCTCGCTGCTGCTTCAAGAGCCACTGCGGACCTTTCTGTATGTCGCGACGGCGACACTGCTGGTGACGATTCTCGCGGTCGGCCAGGCGGTGTTTATTCCCCTGGCGCTGGCGGCGATGATCGCGTTCATTCTGAATACGCCGGTGGCCGCGCTCGAGGGCAAAGGCCTGCATCGCGTCGCCAGTGTCGTCACCGTCCAGGCAGTCGCGCTCGCGCTGCTGGCGGCATTCGGCTACGCGCTGACCCGGCAATTCAGCGAGTTTACTACCGAGGTGCCGCTGTACTCGGCGTCGATCAAATCCAAGCTGGCCACCTTGCGGGAGACGCAGAAGGGTGCGCTTGGCAAGATCCAGGACACGATGGATAAGGTGAGCCGTGAGCTCGACAAGCAGGAGAAGAATACACCCGCGTTGGAGCGTTCGCGCACGGACCCGCCGGCACAGCCGGTGTCGATCGTGCCGGTTGAACCCAACGATGTGGAACGGTTGCGTCTGCTCTTGGAACCGGTCCTGCGCCCGATTGCCACCGCCGGCGTGGTGCTGATTCTGACGGGCTTCATGCTGGTGCGGCGCGAAGACCTGCGCAATCGCCTGATTCGTCTGGTAGGGCAGGGCCGGATTACGGTGACGACGCGCACCTTGGACGAAGCCGGGCATCGCATCAGCACCTTTCTGTTCACGCAGTTACTCATCAACGTCGGCTTCGGCATTTGCGCGGCGGCAGGTTTGTTCGGAATCGGCGTTCCGTATGCCTTCCTTTGGGGTGCAACCGCCGCGTTCCTGCGCTTCGTACCGTATCTGGGAGCGCTGCTCGCGCTGCTGATGCCGGCGGCGCTGGCATTTGTCGGCTCCCCAGGCTGGTGGCCGACGATTGAAACCGTGGTGCTCTTTGGCGCGCTGGATGCACTGACCTCCAACCTCGTCGAGCCGGTGCTGATCGGGGCCCACACCGGCATCTCGTCGCTGGCGTTGCTCGTGTCGACCATGTTTTGGACCTGGCTCTGGGGGCCGATTGGCCTGATCCTCTCGACGCCGCTCACCGTGTGCATGGCCGCTGTCGGCAAGCATGTCCCGCGAATGGAATTCCTGGCGGTGCTGCTCGGGGATGAGCCGCCGCTCGACGCGGATGTGGCGCTCTATCAACGCCTGCTCGCCAGTGATGAGGACGAAGCGAGTGACATCCTGGAGCAGGAATTGGACAAGAGCGAGCGTGCCGCCGTCTTTGACCGGGTCGTGCTGCCGACGCTGGTGCACGCCGGGCTCGATCGCTTGCACGACGACATCTCCCCAGCCGAATGCCAGTTCGTGTTGCACACGATTGGCGACATCCTGCGGCACCGCGTGGTAACAGCGGACCAGAAACCACCCGCCACCGCGGTGCGCGCCCGGCACATCCTCGGTGTGCCGGCGCGCAACGATGCGGACGAGATCGCCCTCGAGATGTTGAGCCAGTTGCTCGATCCTTCCTGGACGCTCGAGCCACTGACCACCGCCACGCTGGCGTCGGAAGTCGTGCTGGCGATCGACGAGAAGGCACCGGACGTGCTCTGCATCGCCGCGCTTCCGCCCGGGGGCCTGAACCATATCCGCTATCTGTGCAAGCGCGTGCACGCGCAGTATCCCGAGCTTCCGATCTGGGTCTTGCGCGGCGACGGCGGAGCGGACGCGCGCAAGATGGTTCAGCAGCTCACGAACGACGGGGCACAGCAGGTCGCCACGAGCTTCGCAGGTGCCACCACGCAGCTGACACAGTTCGTCTTCGCTTCCGCCGAGCAGCAGGCTAGCGCTTGAGCAGCGGGATTCACGCGGAGTACTTCGAAGATCACGAGGCGATGCACCTCGCCGGAGATTACGAAGCTACGGCAGTCCAGCGGTTCCGCGCAGCGCATCGAGATCGAAGCTCCCGACCGGAACTTTCTCGGCTCGGTACGACCAGTTCCCCTGGTTCACGAACAACATGTCGAGCAGGTCGTGACCGTTCGCGTCGACCTCGGTGAAGACAAGGTTGGCGGGACCGGTGTAGTCGCCCCAGCCAATCAGGTTGGTACCGTCGGTGTAGCGGCGGAAGCTGCCGAGGAACGCGCTGTTGGCGGCGCCGTGATATTGCCACACGACATGCGCCGTACCGGCACCGAGATCGAGTGCGTACTCGACGCCGCGGGCTACTCCGGGGGTGGCAGCGGCTGGCGAATGATCATCGAAGAGCGAGATGTCGCCGTTGGGCTGGAAGCGCGCGTCATGCTGCAGGTAGAACGCTCCTTCTGGATCATCCTGAACCGTCAGTATCTGCGCGTTGTCCTTATTGTACGGCGTTCCGCTCAACTTCCACACGACATTTCCAGTGGTCTTCGAAACCAGCGTCACCGCATTCATATGCCGGAATGAAATGAGCACGTCGCCTTTGGCATTCACGTCGATCGAGTTGCAGTGGTAGACGTCGGCCGGGTCGGCCGCGGTGCCCGTACTTGCCGGGACCACCGACTCTTTGACCGGATCGATATGATTGCTCGCCCGCCAGTCCCACACGAGGTTGCCCTGCGGGTCAATCTCCTGCACGGCGCAGTCGAGGATCGTGGAGTTGGGACCGTAGCTCTTCAAACCGGTGAGATTCACGCCGCTGAGGCTCGGGTACGACAACACCATGACGTCGCCGTTCGGCAGCAGACGGAGGTCGTGATTGTTCAGCGGTATGCCGACGGTGTTGATGGCCCGCGTCGTCCACGTCGCGAGGAAGTAGAGCGTGCCAATGGACGGATTGGAGGAGGTCGTTATCCCCACTGTCGAGTCAGGGAGCGGCTCGACGATAGTAGGATTTGCCTGGCTCGATGGCAGGCGGTGATACCAGATGGGAGTTCCGTTCACGTCGACGATCATCGCAAACGGGCCGGATCCCGCGGCGACGAAAAGATTCCCGATAAAGTACCACCCTGGAGTCGGGCTACCGGCCGCGGGGTACGGAAGCGCTGTCAGGAGCGGAAAGTCATGGGGGAGGCAGCGGATCCAGTACTGCTGTGTGAACCCGGTCGCATCCCGGGCCAGCACCACTGCGGCTTGATCCTCGGCAAGCGCCACGGGCACGGAGGCAGCTGGCGCCCATGTAGTCGTGGAGGGGGTGCTCAGCGAGACCGCGCCGCCGTCAATGGCGGTCATGCCAAGCGTCAGCGTATTCGTTCCTGGACTGCAGACGACGGCGTAGTCGTGAATTGACGGCGAGAACGCGGGGCGCAGCAGCAGCGGCGACAGCGTCAGCGAACCCAGGGCGGGCGGTGTACATGTTCCTTCGACGCAGACACTCCCCCCATTGGTGCACGCTGTACCGTTGGCGACGGGCGCGTAGGAGCAGCTGCCGTCGGCAGCGCACGTGCCGGCTTGGCGGCACTGATCCGGTGGTGCGCAACTGCAGGGCGTGGCGGTGGCGGGGGCCGCCAGCGCCACGGTCGACGTGCGGGTTGGAGTCGACGTTGGCGTGGGCGAATCGGTGGGCCGCTGCGTGTTGGCAGATTGCGGCGTGTTGGTGGGCGGAGCTATAAGCGTTGCCGTGGGCGTGAGGGGGGTGTTGTCGGAGCCGCCGCAAGCCGCCAGGCAGGCAATCATCAACCCAAGAACACCGACACCGCTCGCGGTTCTCCAGCCGCCCGGCGCCGGCTTCATCCGGCGAGCGTTCGGCATTGTCGTCTTCATCGGGACCGGTTGGGCCATATAGGTTCCCAACCCCGTCGGCGCGGTGTGTTCGCAGCTGCTCCGTCGTGCGCACAGTCGCATGGCTTTGGCCGTTACGGTAAGCATGACGACCGCCCGACGCGATCGGTTGACCTCGCGTCTTCAGCGCCCTGAGGCTGCTTGGTTCCTTCGTCCCTATCGTGTCCTTCGAGTAATCTTCTTCGGATCAGGGGTAGTGCATCTCAGTCTGGCTATCATGGAGGTACGAGCTACGTGCCGCTGCTGTAGGGGCGCGTGATGATCTCGAGAAAGTGGCCATCGGGATCTTCGAAGTAGACGCCGCGCCCCCCGTCGTTGCGGTTGATCTCTCCGGGCCGCGTCCGTCCCGGGTCGGCCCAGTAGTCGAGACCGCGGTCGCGGATGTGCCCGAAGATACGGTCGAAGTCCGGCTCGCCGATCAGGAAGGCGTAATGCTGGGAAGTGATCTCGCCGTCGGTGTCGTGGAAGTCGAGCGAGATGCCGTTATCGAGCTCGACGACGAGAAAGGGGCCGAAGCGAACAGGCGCCGGGCGGCCGAAAAGCTCGGCAAGAAAGTGCGCCGAGCGCTGCTTGTCCCGGCACCAGACGATGGTGTGATTGAGTTGGACGCTCATGTCATGATCTCCACTCGTTGCCTCCGAGGATACCGGAGACAGGGCAGGGGGGCGACACACGGCTTTGCCCGCCGAAGCACAACACCTGGCTTCTGGTCGCGGATTTCGGCTCCCTGGTTCTGCGAACGCAGGAGAAGTGATGACCAGAGATCTGAAACCAGAAACCTGAACCCGAGTGGGTGAATGGCCGGGAAAGCCCCCTCCGAGCAGTAGGCGGACCCACCGCAGAGCCCGGGGCAGGTGCAATCGCCAGCGACCAATAGCCCGCTACCCGCATGCGCGGCATCGTCTGCCGCGGAGCTGGTCCCAAATATTGCTGTCGTTGAAGCGTCCGGCTCGTTGACCGCGGCGGCCTCGGCAGGCAAAAGGGCGTCTCATCAGCCAGGGAATTGGAAGTATCCCGGCGCAGCTGCACACTTTCGAATTGGAGGTCGACCATGGGAGTGTTTTCTGGCAACGACGCATCGCGGGCAACCCGCAGCCATTTCCGTTTCCACGCGCCGCACACGCACCTTGCATCGGCGTTTGGCGACAGTTGGTTCGGAACCAAGGCGGAAGCTTTTGCACGATTCTTCGGAACGCCAACCTTCCTGGTCGGACAAACCATCATCGTAGCCTTCTGGATCGCGCTCAACGTCGTCGGCCTCACCCACTTTGACGTTTATCCGTTCATCCTCCTCAACCTCGCTTTCAGCCTGCAGGCGGCCTATGCGGCGCCGCTCATTTTGTTGGCGCAGACGCGCCAGGCCGACCGTGACAAGGCGCATGCCGACGCCGACGCGCAGCATCGCGAGGATCTCGCCAAGGCCGGTGTCGAGCGCCAGGAACTCGCCCACAAGATGACCACCGACATCCTGTCGCTGCTGGAGCAGAACACGCACCTGACGCAGCTGACCCAGCAGCTCAGTCAACGCATCGAAGAGCTGACGAACGAGATCCACCGCAGAGTGGTCGCGCCGTGAACCCCGCGGCCGGCGACGCGCTGATTGCGTAGCCCCGCTCGGGTGTGCACTCGTGTTCGTTCCCCCACGAGCACGAGACACGGCTTCTCAGAACGGGTCCGGGCTTGCCGGCAAGTCGGTGTGACCCATCAGAAACTGGTCGACACCGCGGGCGCATTCGCGGCCTTCGCGGATGGCCCACACGACCAGCGACTGGCCGCGCCGCATGTCGCCGCAGGAAAACACGCTCGGCACCGTCGTCATCCACCTTTGGTCGACCTTGACGTTGCCGCGCTCGTTGAGCTCGACACCGAGGTCGGAGAACAGCGGACCGCGCTCCGGACCGAGGAAGCCGAGCGCCAGCAGGACGAGATCGCAGTCGAGGGCGAACTCGCTGCCCGGCACCTCACGCATCGTTGGGCGGCCGTTATCGCCCTTCACCCACTCCAGACGCACGCCGTGCAGCTGCTTCACATTGCCTGCCGCGTCGCCGGAGAACGACTTGGTGTTGATACTCCAATCGCGAATGACGCCTTCTTCGTGGGAGGATGAGGTCCGCAGAATCATCGGCCAGTAGGGCCACGGCGCGATGTCCTCCGTGCGCGTGTCGGGCGGCTGCGGCAGCAGCTCGAACTGATGCACTGAGGCGGCGCCGTGCCGATTGGATGTTCCGAGGCAGTCGGAGCCCGTATCGCCACCCCCGAGAATGACGACACGCTTCCCCGTCGCCGTGATCTGTCCCTCGACGCGATCGCCGGCAACGATCTTGTTCTGCTGTGGCAGGAAGTCCATGGCGAAATGGATGCCGTTCAGCTCGCGCCCCGGGACCGGGAGATCACGCGCCCAGGTCGCCCCACCGGACAGCACCACGGCATCGAATTGCTGGCGCAGGTCGGCGGCGGTGACATCCACGCCGACGTTGGTGCTGGGTTTGAAGGTCACGCCCTCCGCCGCCATCTGCTCCATGCGGCGGTCGATGAGATGCTTCTCCATTTTGAAGTCGGGGATACCGTAGCGCAGCAGCCCCCCGATACGATCGGCGCGTTCGTACAACGTGACCAGATGCCCGGCCCGCGCCAATTGCTGCGCGCATGCCATGCCGGCGGGGCCGGAGCCGACGACGGCCACCTGCTTGCCGGAGCGTTGCGTCGGGATATGCGGCGTGACCAGGCCGGCTTTGAAGGCGTGATCGATGATTTGTTTCTCGATTTGCTTGATAGTGACGGGATCGTTGTTGATGTTGAGCACGCAGGCTTCCTCGCACGGCGCCGGACAAATGCGGCCTGTGAAGTCGGGGAAGTTGTTGGTCGAATGCAGGCGGTCGATCGCCTCCTGCCAGCGCCCGCGATACACCAGGTCGTTCCAGTCCGGAATGATGTTGCCGAGCGGGCAACCCTTGTGACAGAAGGGGATGCCGCAATCCATGCAGCGCGCCGCCTGCTTCTGCAGGCGGTCCTCGGGATGCTTGCCCTCGAGCTCTTGCCAGTCGTGCAGGCGCTCCGCCACTGGCCGCCGCAGCGGCAGCTCGCGTTCGAATTCCAGAAATCCTGTGATCTTTCCCATATGCCTCACAGCAGGTTGTTAGTTGCCAGTTGTTAGGCTGTTAGGTCTGGACGCTAAACCTAACAACTTAGCAACTTAACAACCTAACAACCTTCTTCAAATGCTCGCCAACTTTGCTGAGTCCGAATCCAGATGCTGCTTGGCCAACACCTGCCGGTATTCGACCGGCATGACCCTGGCGAACTGATGAACGATCTCCTTCCAGCCCGACAGGACGCGCCACGCGACCGCGCTCTGTGTGTAGTCGTAATGCCGCCGCACCAGGGTGTGGACGGCCTCCGCGTCCGCCTCGTCGATGGGCTCGATCTCGACCATCCCGAGATTGCAGCGGGTCTTGAAATCGCCCTCCGTGTCGAGCACGTAGGCGACGCCGCCGCTCATGCCGGCGGCGAAATTCCGGCCGGTCTTCCCGAGCACGACGACCACGCCGCGGGTCATGTACTCGCAGCCGTGATCGCCGACGCCCTCGACGACGGCGGTGACGCCGCTGTTGCGTACGCAGAAGCGCTCGCCTGCCTGTCCGCGCAGAAACACCTCGCCGCCGGTGGCACCGTATAGGGATACGTTGCCGACGATGATGTTCTCCTCGGCTACGAAGCTGGCATTCTTCGGCGGATAGACGACGATGCGGCCGCCGGAGAGGCCTTTGCCAAAGTAATCGTTGGCGTCGCCTTCCAAGGTGATCGCGATCCCGTTGGCCATGAAGGCGCCGAAGCTCTGGCCGGCCGAGCCGCTGAATTTGATCGTGATGGTTTCGGGCGGCAGGCCCTCAGCACCCCACTTTCGTGAGATCTCCGCCGACAGCATGGAGCAGACGGTCCGGTTGACGTTGCGAATCGGCAGCTCGATCTCGACCGGCTCTTTGCGGTCCAGCGCCGGCCGCGCCAGCTCGATGAGCCGATTGTCCAGCGCCTTCTCCAAGCCATGATCCTGCGACGTCACGCAACGAATCGCGATGCTCGCCGGCACGTCGGGTTTGTGCAGGACTTGGCTGAGGTCGACGCCGCGCCCTTTCCAATGCTCGATGGCATCGCGCGGCTCGAGTATATCGACGCGGCCGACCATCTCGTCGACTGTGCGGAATCCCAGCTGTGCCATAATCTCGCGCAACTCTTCGGCAAGAAACGTCATGAGATTCACAACGTGCTCCGGCTTGCCCTCGAACTTCTTGCGCAACACCGGATCTTGCGTCGCGATGCCGACCGGACAGGTGTTGAGATGGCAGACGCGCATCATGATGCACCCAGAGGCGACCAGCGCGGCACTGGCAAAGCCGTACTCCTCGGCCCCGAGCAACGCGGCGACGGCAATGTCGCGCCCGGTCTTGAGCTGCCCGTCGGTTTCGACGCGGATGCGGCCGCGCAGATCGTTCATGACCAGCACTTGCTGGGTTTCGGCCAGCCCCAACTCCCACGGCCCGCCGGCGTGCTTGATCGACGTCAATGGCGAGGCGCCGGTGCCGCCCGAGTCGCCGCTGATGAGGACGACGTCGGCCTTGCCTTTCGACACGCCGGCGGCGACCGTGCCGACGCCGACTTCGGCCACCAGCTTCACGCTGATGCGTGCCCGGTTGTTCGCGTTCTTCAAGTCGTGGATCAGCTGTGCCAGGTCTTCGATCGAGTAGATGTCGTGGTGCGGCGGCGGCGAGATGAGGCCCACGCCGGGCGTCGAGTAGCGGATGCCGGCGATGTACTTGTCGACCTTGTGTCCCGGGAGCTGCCCGCCTTCACCCGGCTTGGCGCCTTGCGCCATCTTGATCTGCAGCTCGTCGCAATTGACCAGGTAGTAGCTGGTGACTCCAAAGCGACCGGAAGCCACCTGCTTGATGGCGCTGCGCCGCAAATCGCCGTTCGCGTCCGGTTGGTAGCGCACCGGGTCCTCACCGCCCTCGCCGGTATTCGACTTGCCGCCGATGCGGTTCATGGCAATCGCCAGCGTTTCGTGCGCCTCGCGGCTGATCGAGCCCAGCGACATGGCGCCGGTCTTGAACCGCTTGACGATCTCGCTTGCCGGCTCGACTGCATCGAGCGGTATGGCGCTCCCGGACTTGAACTTCAGCAAGCCGCGGATGGTGCACAGCTTCTCGCTGTGATCGTTGACCAGCGCGCTGTACTCTTTGAACATCTTGTAGTTCCCCGCACGGCAAGCGTGCTGCAGCTTGGCGATCGTGTCGGGGTTATACATGTGGAACTCGCCGCGCCGGCGCCACTGATATTGTCCGCCCGGATCGAGGTCGCCGTCGAGCGCCGGCGAGACCTCGAAGGCATGATGGTGGCGCTCGGCGCACTCTTTGGCGAGGACGTCGAGCCCGACGCCTTCGATGCGCGATGCGGTCCACGTGAAGTAGCGGTCGATGATGTCGTGATTGAGTCCGATGGCCTCGAAGATCTGGGCGCCGCGGTAGCTCTGGACCGTCGAGATGCCCATCTTGGTCATCACCTTCAACAGGCCTTTGTTGGCGGCCTTGAGGTAATGCTCGACGGCTTCGTTGGCCTCGATACCCTTCAGGCGGCCGTCCTGCACCATGTCGACGACCGTCTCGCACGCCAGGTACGGGTTCACCGCGCCGGCGCCATAGCCGATGAGGAGGCTGAAGTGATGCACCTCACGCGGCTCGCCGGATTCGACGACGATGCCGCAGCGGGTGCGCGTTCCCTCGCGGATGAGATGATGGTGCACGGCGGCCGTGGCGAGCAGGCTGGGAATCGGCGCCAGGGTTTCGTCGTGCTCGCGGTCGGAGAGCACCAGGATGCTGCACCCGTACTCGATGGCCGCGGATGCCTGCTCGCAGAGCTCCTCGAGCGCCCGGCGCAGCGCTTGGCCACCGCCGGCGATTTCGAAGAGTATCGGCAGGGTGATCGAACGGATCCTGCCGACGGCAATCTCCTTGATCTTTTGCAGCTCGGCGTTGCCGATGATTGGATTCTCCACCTCGAGTTGGTGACAGTGCAGCGGCGTTTCGTCGAACAGGTTCTGCTCCGAGCCGATCGTTGCCTTCACGGACATCACGAGGTCTTCGCGGATCGGATCGATCGGCGGATTGGTGACTTGCGCAAATAGCTGCTTGAAGTAGTTGAACAACAGATGCGGCCGATCCGACAACACCGCGAGCGGGGTGTCGGTCCCCATGGAGCCGACCGCTTCCTGGCCGTTGATGGCCATGGGCGCCATCAACAGGCGGAGATCCTCGCTGCTGTAGCCGTGTACCTG
>CAZTDK010000002.1:0-31671 GCA_964611965.1 uncultured Binatia bacterium (SeqCode)
CGCGCGCCGTCAAGAAGATCGGGATGACCAGTACGAGGGGATCGAGGTCAAAGCCCAACACGGAAGCCATGCCCAAACCCCAGATGCTGGAGAGGACACCCGAGAAAATCGGCACCCAGATCCCGGTCCAGGTGCGGAAGTAGGCGTACAGCAAGAACGCCAGGGTCATGACGGTGAGGCCGAACACCAGGATGAGTTGCTTGGCGTATTGCAGCACCGACGTGTACAACCATGGGAAACCAGTGATGTAGATGGTGTGGTTGGCGTCTTCCTCGGCGTGCTTCAACTCCATCATGCGGCTGGAAAGGTCCTCGAAGTCGAGCTTCTCTTCCCAGAATCCGACGTTCACCACCGCGGCGCTGTCGTCATTGGCGACATACAAACCGCGAATGTTCGGATTGGCGTAGACGCTGAAGCGGACACGGTCGGCATCTTCCTGTGTTTGCGGCACCCCGGGATAGAAGATCGGGCGCACCTGTACGCCGCCCTGGGTGACGGTGATGCTGTTCAGTGCCGGGTGCGCGATCGAGGTAATCTGGTATGGGACGACGCCCTTTGTGCTTACCATGTACTTGGTGATGCGATCGAGCTTCTGGAGGGTGATCGGATTGTAGATGTCGCCGTTCTTGACCTCCAGGATGACACTCATCACGTTGACGGTCCCGAACATTTTGCGGAACTCGTTGTAGAACTGGATGTAGGGATTCGGTCCGGGCTTGAAAATGGCATTCCCGAGACAGTTGGCGGCGCCGCCGCCATGGTCTCGGCAATCGTGCCATACTTCAGCCGGGGTGCGGTATTTCGGGTAGAAGTCCAGGAAATTAGTATGCAGACGGACGTGGGTGAGCTGGAACGCGAAGAAGGCGGTCATTGCCGTGACGATCACGACGACCAAGGTGCGATAGTGCAGCAGGAACCGCAGATACGCTTCAATCCATCGCTGCGGAATCATATCGAGTGCTTCCTCCTTACCCTAGGCATGCGAGACACTGCGCTTCAAGCTGGTTCGCAAAATATCCAAGATGCAAGATGTGGGGGAATTGTAAATCTAAAATTGTTGCAAATATTGAAGACTTTAGCGTTGAGCATTGCGTCTTGCTTGTATCCGAGTCTTGCCCTGTGCCGACTACAGTTGCGCCTTCGACGGGGTGAACTTGTCGCGGTCGGCGCTCAGCACCAGGCCGCGCGCGCCAACGATGAATCCTCGCCCGTCGGGGAACAGGCTCACTCCCCGTAGCCAGCTGCCGCCCATCTGTATCGGGACGTTGACGAGCTGCCACGTGGCGCCGGCGTCCTTCGTGTTCAAGAGAAACCCGCTATTCCCGACCGCCCAGCCGTAGTTGCCACGCACTTGCACATCGTAGAGTGAGAGGAGAAATCCTTTGGGAGTCTGGACCGTTTCTTTGCGCCAACTTGTACCGCCATCGGTGGTCGTCAGCAAGGTCGCCTCGAGGCCGACGGCCCAGCCGTGTTGCGCATCGGAGAATGATACGCCAAACAGGCTGGTTTCCCCGGGGTTGGTCTGCTGGTGCCAGGTCACCCCAGCATCGTCGGATGCCAGGATGACTCCGAATTCTCCCACGGCCCAGGCATGCTCGGCATCGGCGAACGTCACGCCGTACAGGACCACGTCGCCGGGATCCACCACTTCCGCAACATCGGGCGGGAGCTTCAGATCCGTCGGCAAGGCGATCTTGCTCCACGTCGTGCCGCCGTCTTCGGTACGCAGCAATGTTCCGAAGTCACCGACGGCGAGCCCACGCTGCGGGTTGACGAAAGCCACGTCCAGCAGTTGCCGTTTGACGCCCGAGGTCTGGAGCTGCCAGGTCGCGCCACCGTCGGCCGAGAAGGCGATTTCGCCAGACTGTCCGGATGCCCACACGTGCGACTTGTCGAGACAGGAGAGGGCGACGAGCGAAAGCTTGTTCGGTGCTTCCTTGTACTCCCAGGTCTTGCCCCCATCGCCAGTGCGAAAGATGCGCGCCAGATCGCCCACCATGAAGCCGTCTTGATCGTTCACAAAGCACGTGGCGAAGAGGTTTTGACGGAGCTCCGCCAACGGGAGCCGCTCGACAGCTCCGCTCGGCGCGGCCGAGGCGACGAGCGCCGCAAGGGCGATACGCGCGAATCGATTCTTCACGAGGTAATCCTTCCTATTTCAATGACTTCAGTTTCCTGGTTCCTTCTGTCGGCACCGCGACAGCCGTCCACGCTCACCACCTTAGATAACGTATTCAAGGCGGAATTGGACGTTGTCGCGATCCTTCAACAGGCTGATGCCGCTGCCGCCCTTGTAGATGTGCGCGTCGATGATGCTGTAGTCGATGGAGAAGCGGAAGGGATCGCGGCTGAACTGCAGCGACGGCTGATACAAGAACGAGCCGCCCCAATCATAAAAGAGGGTCATTCCGGGGTTGATCGTTCCGCTGCGGTACGAGGTGCCGATGAAGAGCGTCTGCAGGTACTGGTCGGCGGGCTGGCTGACGAAGACCGGTTCAATATTCTTGAGCTTCAGGGGGACGCCGGGTGTGGTGAATGTCACCTCATCGAGGACGACCGGGAGCACTTCGCGATTCGGATTGACCGAGCAGTTTCCCTGCGCGTCACAGTTGTAGATGCGACTGCCCGAGGCGCCATTGATATGCTTGTAGAAGAATTGGGTCGAGATGAAGAACGTCTGGTTGGCGTTCAGAAAGCGGACCCACTGGTTGGTATCGAACCCGACGACGGCGTTCACCGAGTCGCGCGTGACCCGATTGCCCTGCTGCTGGGTGGGGTTGCATTGTCCCGGCTGGTTTCCCGGCGTATATCCCGCCTGGCACGGGCCGATGAACAGGAACGGATCGGTATTGCCCTGAGTGAATGCCGCCTCGTTGCGGAAGTAGGCGAATTCGCCGCGCACGATGCTGTACCATTGTGGCAGCGCAAACGTCGTCGACGCCCCTGATACCTGCACCTTCGGTGCGGTCTCGTATGCATGGGCGACGTATCCGCAGTTTTGATCCGGGTTGGGCATGCCGTTCGGCAACGGCGGGCACGGCAGACCTTCTTGGAACGCGATCACCGGAGGACTCGGGCGATTGGTCTTCACTTGCAACGCCGGCGTATCGAAATAGGTGTAGTAATGTGCGATGCCGAAGGTCGCGTCGAGGGCGTTGAATTTCAGCTGAGCGCCGCCACGGGAGCTGTTGACTGTATTCGGCGGCCGCTGAATGAATGTTCCGGTCGTATTACTGGGTGCCCCGAAGCTCGGCAGCGCCCACGGTGATCCCGCCGGGGTTCCCGGGTAGTAGCCGACATTGTTGTCCCCAAGCGTGACGAAGCCTTCGAGGTGCGCTTCAGTGATCGGGCCGATATCGCCGAGGTAGTAGTTGCTGACCAGCATGTCGAGTGGCACGCGCCGTTCATCGAGCGAGATCAGAAACCCGCCAAAGCTCGAATCGATCGGGTTGATGTGATCGAGGAGTTGGAAGGCATCGGTCTCACCCCAGGAGAGATTCTGCCGGCCGGCGCGAACGAAGAGATTGCCCACATTGAATTCGAGGAATGCCTGGAAGAGGCGCTCCCGATCGCTGGCCAGGCGCCGCAGCCGCTGCCGCTCTTCGGCGACGTCGACGACCGTCTGGTGCGTGGCGATCACCGGCTCGGCCTTCGCTGCTTCATAGAATGGTGCGGCCGTGCTGTACTCCCGCGGTCCCCAGTCGTAGAGACCGTCGCCCTCTCCACGAAACGTCATGTTGTACTGGAGCCCCTTTATTTTGAATGGCAAATCGTTCAGAAGACTGAAGGGCCCGACCCCCTCGCGGACGAGGCGGTCGAGATTGTGGTTGAGCTCGATTTCAATGAAGCCCCGGTTCTGACGTAGGTGCCCCGCTGGAGAATATGGGAAGGTTGCTGAGGTGGATGTGGTGACGACGGGAGGGTTTCTGGGTGAGCTTGAGATCAGGACGCCGTTGTGGGTGTCCTCGGTGCCGACGCGCGCATTCACGTAGACCCGCGCCCCGAGCTTGATGTCCCCGTCGCTGTCCAAAGCAATTCCCCAACTGCTGCCACGCCACAAGTGCAGCGACACAATTGCGAAGCACACACATCCCCATGCCCTCAACCGACTATGTCTCATCGGGGTCCTCCTCGCACGTTCCGCTTCGTCCAAAATGTTGCCACGGCTACAGGTTGGCGCCCGCTGTCCTGTATGCGAGCCCTGTCCCTAATGTCAAGCAATTTCTGCATCGCCGCGGCCTCCGGCCTCGCATTTGCACTGGGATTTTGCGCGCCGGCCGCGGCCGCCACGGCGGCGCGTTTCGCGGACGTCGTCCGACTCGAAGGTGGACAGCTGTCGATGTTCGACGGGACGGCGATTGATCACCTCGCCCTGTTGGCCTGCACAGTGACGGCATGCCAGCCGATCCCCTTCCAGATCGATGAGCGCGACGCTTCCGGTCGTTGGGTGCTCGACCAGGGGCCGATGCCGACGACCGATGATCCGCCGGGCGTGTTGGACGCCAATGACCTGTTGCTCTTCATGGCAGACGATGCCGGTGACCGGGTCGCACCGGGCGTGCTCTCAATTCCCCCGGCTTGCCAAGGAGGGAATAAGGGGAAGGGGGCGTCGGCCGCATGCGTCAACCACCCCACGCCGCTCGCTGGCAAGGAGGGGCTCGTTGGCGCCGAGATCGCGCTCTACGATCCGCTCGATCGCACGACTCGCTGGGTGTACGTTGTTGCCTTCGCGGACCACGCGCCGCGCGCTGCGGCGCAGGACGTCGAATACGATCCGCTGACTGACCGCGTGCATGGTCGACGCGTCAGCCTCGGGTTTACCGACGGCGTTCCTGGCTATCTTGCAGTGGGTGACGGCGCGAATCTACTCGACCGCCTCAAAGTTCGCGCCTCGGCGACGTTCCTGTTTGGCCTCATCCACTTCACGCGCAGCGAAGCCGACCTGCGGACGGAATTCATGGGCTGGCATGCGGGGCCGATCCGCGTGGTTCGCGGCCAGCGCCAATGGGTGCGACTCGGTTGGGGCATTCACTCGCCAACGTTCGGATCGTACACCTACTTTTATCGCGACTTCGCCGAGCTGCCGGTGGGCCTGTATCTCAACTTCAAGCCCACGTACTTTTTCAGCGACATCCTGGTCCAAGTAATTCTCGACTTTCGCGACCTCAGGGGCTGGTCGCTGCTCGTTCCCAGTGTGCCCGATCCGCTACCGATCGACGGCAACATGACGGCGCAGAAAAGCGCGCTCGAGTCGAGCGCAGACCAGTGGTTCGCGCTGTGTGGCCCGCAGATCAGCCTGGTGCAAAGCATGGATGTCAGTGCCAGTCTCGCCACCGTGCGCCACCGCCTGTTGTACCGGGAGACGGTTCGACCCGAGCCGCCCGAAGCAGTCCCCGGCGAGGAGCCGGGCATCGGGTTTCAGCTCGATCAATGGGAGCGCGTCGGTGCGGGAGCGCATCAACTCGAATCGGTCAGTTATGCGTTGCCCTCCGCTGTCGATGTGCGCGAATTCATGCGCGTGCGCCGCGCGCCGCTGGCAGTAGCGGTGCGTCCCGTCGTCTCCGATCGATAAAGCACAATCAGGGGATAAGGGGGCTCTCTCGGTTCGTGGACGACGCGCGTGATATACGTAGCCGCGTGCTGCACCGTCGCCGCATGTGGTGGTGGTTGTTGAGCGCCGGGGCACTGGCGCTCACTGCGGTTGGCGATTGGCACGGGTTGAGCGCTGACACGCCGCCGGTGCTGCGGGCCGGCGCGGCATGGTGGGTCGGTGCCCTGGTGCTGCTTGCCATTGCGGCGTGGGAGGCGGACCGTGACGCCGGCCACGATACGGGACCGCGCTGGGTCCGGAACGACTTCTGGGCGGTGCTGGTGGTCGCCGCCGCCGCGGCGCTCTTTCGGCTCTGGGGGATCGATAGGTATCCGCCGCTCAACGCGTTCGGATTCGAAGAATTCCAGACCGGGGGATTGGCCTACAACACGTTGCAGGATTGGTGGAACGTCCCGCTCGAGTTCCCACTGACGAACGTTCTCCCGGCGCTCAGTTTCCGTCTGTTTGGCCTGTCATCCTTGGCGTTGCGGGCGCCCTTCATTCTCAGCGGCATTGTGGCCCCGGTGTTCGTGTACCTGGCGCTCCGCCGTGTCGTCGAGCGGCCGGCGGCGTGGGCGGCTGCCATGTTGCTGGCGACCAATCGTTGGGCGGCGCTCGCTGCCCGCTTCGCGGATGAGATCTTCCTCCCGGTCTCGATCGTGGCGCTTGCCGCCTGGCTGCTGGTGCGGGCGGTGCAAGAGCGCCGCCAGGGGAGCGTTTTCGCGTTGGCGCTGGTTTCGAGCGACTTCTTTTATGCCTACAGCGGCTACAGGGTGCTGCCGTTCATCGCCATCGCAGGGGCGGCCTGGCTTGCGGTGACACGCCGGCGCCGCGTTCGCGGCGCTGCATCGATGTCGGAAATCTTCGTGCTGGCTGTGGGCGTCTGGGTCGTGACGCTCAGCCCCGGGGCCATCAGCAGTCTGCCTGGCGGTGCGTCGTCATTTCTAGAAGCCTTGCACCGGCACGACGCGGCGTGGGCAGGGCACGATCTGCTCGCGGAGCGCGCTGCGATCGCAGTCACCCGCTTGCGTCAGGGGTGGGCGGTGTTCGCCACCCAGGGCGACGAGCTGCCAACGCTCAACATCCCATACGAACCAATGTTCGACGCGCTGAGCGCGGCGCTGGCGACGTTGGCGGTACTCGCCGCGCTGTGGCACTGGCGTGATCCCAGCCGCTGGCTGGCGTTGGCGATGCTCGGCATCCCGTTCGTGGGGCTCGCTTTGATTCCGGTGAACTTCAACGTCTCGCGCTACTTCGTCTTGCTCGTGCCGCTCTTCTTCCTCATCGGCTGCCTGTTGGATGACTGGTATCGCTGGCTGACGCCTGCGCCCGGCAGGCCTGCGGCCGGCGTCTCTTCTCTGGACCGCTCCCCCCGTCGGGGAGCCTCAGGACAGGATTGGTCGCTGGGGCCTGCCAAGCTCGTCGGGCTGCTACGGAATCCGGGCACTCTGTTGGTGGGAATCGTCGTGTTGCTGGCGGCGGGGCTCAACCTCGCCACTCTGCGCCGCGTGATCGATAGCCCGATCGTCCAGGGTGGGTTTCTGTATGGTGAGAATACGGTGCTGGCTGCCATTCATGCAGTGCCGCCGGGCAGTCGCGTCGTCCTGCTGACGATCGACGGCAGCGTGGCCTTCGAGCCGTCGGATTACCGATGGTACACGGTGCAGGCGCACGGCGACCGCCCAGCTTCCCTGCAAGCGGCGCTGTCCGTGCCGGGCGAGCAGTCCGAGCCGGTATACTGGATCACCGAAGGGCTTCCGGAGGCGCGGCTGCTGCCGCAGCTGGTCGCCTTGACCTGTCCAAACGTCGCCTCGCGCGTCGAGGAGACGCCCGTACCCGATGCCACGGTTGGGGTGAGCTGGATCGCGCCGCGCGCCGGGTGCCACGCCTTGCCGGCAATGGGCTTGCGTGGCGTCTATCGCACGGTCACGCCTGACGGAGGGACGCAGGAGGTGCAGCAAATCGATCCGGTCTTATGCGCGTACACCATGCCCTGGCCGCTGCTGTGGAAGCTGGAAGATCGGCAGATCCGCGGCCTGCAGGCGCAGTGGCAGGGGAGGGTCGTGGGGAGGACGCCTGGTGTCTACCAGCTCCGTCTCGAGATCCGCGGCGCGCGTGGGCAACTCCGCGTCGGTGAGTTGGAGGCGCGCGTGACCGCGCCGGTTGAGACCTGGGCGAGTGCGTCGCTGGCGGTGACGCTCGATGCCGAGCCCGTTCCGCTCAGCGTGCAGCTGGATGCCGAGCCCGGGACCACGCCCCGCGTGCGGCTCTACTGGACACCGCCAGGCGGCATGCCTGAGGAGCTCGTTCCGCCGACTCAGCTCCAGCCGGCGATGTAATTTCCGCGCCCTTGCGCCTGCGCACGAGTGCTTCGCCGGTGGTTAGCCCAACGCCGCAAAGACTGCTCCCGCAGAGGCGCAGAGAAGGGGCCGCGGACAGGGCTCCTCATTCATTGGCGGCATGGGGAGCGGAACCGTAGCGTCTCTGCGTCGTCTGCGTGAGTTTCTTTTTCAGATCAAGGTTAAATCGGTACGTTCCCCGGAACCCCGAGGGCGACGACGGGCGCAACTTCGGCGCCCGCGGGTTGTGCCCGCGTCTCGTGACATTTTCCGGTACGCGTCGTCTCACGCGCGCTGCGCGGCAACGTGATCGTGAAGGTCGATCCGACGCCCGGCTCGCTGCTGACGTCGACGCAGCCGCCCAGTGCCTCGGTCAAGCGCTTGACGATGTAGAGCCCGAGCCCTTTGCCCTGCGTGTATCCGCCGAGATGCACCCGGTTGTAGGGCGCGAACAATCCAGCGCATTGTTCGCTGCTCATGCCGCGGCCGCTATCACGGATGGTGACGCAGACGCTGGCCGCGTCGGCGAAGGTGCGCATCGAAACCGTCCCGCCACGTGGCGTATACTTGATTGCATTGTTCACGAGATTGACCAGGATCCGACCGACCTGCACATAGTCGGCAATCAGCACCGGCAGGCCCGTATCGATCTCCTTGGTCAACGTCACTCCACTCAGCTGGGCCGCGCCGGCTTCGAGGGTGAAGACGTCGTCGACGATATCGTTCACCTGCAGCGGTGCCCACTGGAAATGGACCTGTCGCGCCTCGATGCATGCGGCGTCGAGGAGGTTGGTGACCAGCGTCGTGACGCGCCGGACGTTGACCTGCGTTTGCAGCAGCAGCTTGCGTTCCTCCGAGGCGCCCGTGTGCTCGTCGAGGATCAGGGTCAACAGGTTTTCGGCGTTGCCGAGCGGGCCGCGCAGATCATGGCTTACCGCCGCCAGGAGCTCGGTGGTCGCTTGCGCGCGCAGGTCCGCTTCCGCGGCTTCGTTCCGGCGCCCGCGAATCTCGGTGACGAAATACCCGTAAAAGAGTGCCACGACGAACAGGAAGGGCACCCGCAGCAGCGCCGTCGATGTCAGATGGAAATCGGCGCCGTGCGACAAGGTATAGCCGTAAACCAGGCTCACGAGCGCCGCGCTCCCCACAATGGTTCCCAGTGACTCTCCCATTGCCGCAACGAAGATGACCAGGAAGTACAGCAAGAAGAGATCTCCGGATGCATGCGGCGCCCACACCAGGCCGAGAGTCACCCATAGAGAGTCGAAAAGCACCACTAAGAAGTCGAAGACGCGAGTTTGAGCCCACGCGTCGGGCATGTGTCCAATCATTACGTTCGACGCCAGGGCCAGGGCGATGAGAATCGCCAGCGGCGCCTGGACGTTGTTGGCTGATGCATCGAGAATAAGGAGATACGAGAACGCGATGATTAGTACCCACCGCAAAAGCACGACCGTATTTTTCTTCGGCACTATCAGCTCCCCGGCTTGACACCTCGCTAGATAACCAAGTGCCATGCCAGCAGTCGCAAGACCCACGTCTCACGCTACACAAGGCCGCTGCTGCCATTGCCGTAACGCCTGGCCCGGGTTTCGCTGATTCCACGACGCGCTGCTACTGCGCTGCCGGGAGTCTCTGAGGAGCTATTGGGCGTGCCGAGCGCTGGATTGTCGCGCGCGTCCCGTTCCATCGATCGCCGGGACAGGCAGCCAAGATCTGGCATCCATCGAAGGGGGGCCGGGCGAATTGGTGGGCAAACGGCGCGTTGCACGAGTCGCCGGAGCGCGGCTTCCCAGCGCAAGCAGAGCAATCGTTTCAAATCAAAGCCAAGCGTGCCCGATCGGCACGCCGGTCATTGTCTGCCGGCTTCGCCCGTCATGAAGATCTTTGCACCGCGGCCGACGTTGTCCGTCTCGGTCAGGTACAATCGGACGCGTCGCTTGCTGAGCGCGAACGCGTACGTCTCATTGCCTTCGAAGGTGGCGCAAATCCCCGGGGCTTGCGCCGGGGTGCAACTCGTGTCCGTGACGATCGGCACCACACTCAGCGTCCCGGTGCCGTCGGAGCTCATCGTGTAGTTGCCGGTCAAGCCATAGTCGATGATGACGGTGTTGCCGAAGTTGTCGTCGGTGGTGGCGATTACGTGGCCGGTGACGCCGCTCACGCCATCCCACTGAATGACCCCTACGCGGAGAATGTCCTGTCGCGGCGCGGTCGCTACACCGCCCGGATCGCCCGGGGCGCTGGCGGCAAAGCTCGTCGCCGGACGCAGCTGGAACGTCCAAGCACTCCGCAAAGCTTTTGGCGTAAACGGGAACTGCGTCGCGTCGTTCCACTGGCGGGTGGCCTGGCCGGTCATGAAAATCTTTGCGCCACCGACGTTGTCGGTCTCGTTCAAGGACACGACGCCGGCGCCTTTGTTGATGACTAGGGCATACGTCTCGGGACCTTCCAAAGTTGCGCACACGCCCGCGAGTTGCGCCGGTGTGCAGTTCGCGTCGGTGATGGCCGTGCTCGTCACGTTGAGCGTCCCAGTACCGTCCGGGTTGACGGTGTAGGCGCCCGTCCAGGTATAGTCGATCACCACGGTGTTGCCGGAGTTATCGTCGGTGGTGGCGATGGTCCGTCCCGACGCCCCGCCTGCGCCATCCCAGTGGATGTAGCCGACCCGCAAAACGTTTTGGCGTGGCGCCGTCGCCACGCCGCCCGGATCGCCCGGCGCATTGGCGGCAAAACTCTTTGCCGGCGTCATTTGAAAGACCCAGTAGCTCCTGAGATATCCTACCGAAAAAGTAAAGGCCGCCCGGGCGGGCTGCGCACGCAGCGACAATGCCAACGCGAGAGCCGGCAGCACGATCATCAGACGGACGGTTCTTGTTCTCATCAGCTCCTCCTCGTCTCGCGACGTAAGCACCCAAGTGGGGGAAAATAATGTGCGCCTCCTGGCTCACCAGCCAACAGGGCAGACGTCTCCGCAGCTTCAAGAATCATTGGTAGGAACCATCTTCCGTGACTAGCGCGGGTGTCGTCGCGACACTGAGACATGCCCCCTGAGTAGGGGCAGATTGCCACAGTGCCGCGTTGTTCACAAGTTTTTTCTCCCTGCGAGGGCCTGCAGCCGGCATCCTTTCTATGGTCCGCTCCGTTGGTCGCTGGGGGCTGCCAAGTCCGGACGGTTGGCGGGGCGCGCCTCCGACCGACGAGCCTGTGAGCGGGCCTCGCGCTCATCGCTGACGGCAGAGTGCAGGTCATGCGCCATCGGCGATCAGCTGTCGGTGGCGCGTGAGGAAAACAAACTTGACTTGCCAGCCCCTGGATATTGCGGACCAGGGAATCTAGACTGATGTCATTCGATCCAGAGGAGGTATGCGATGGATGCCTATCAGACGGGGACGGCGTACGGGGTGTCATCGGTTGCGGCCGCGGAGCGGGTCAGCAGCTTCTTGCGAGCGGTGTACGGCTGGATGTTTGTCGGCCTCGGTGTGACAGCGGCGGTGGCCTTTGCTGTCGCCAGCTCACCCGCAATCGTCCAAGCGTTGGTTTCGAACCGGCTGCTGTTCTTCGCGTTGATGGGTGGTGAGCTCGGTCTGGTTTTCTATCTGTCGGCGCGGGTAGCCGAGCTGTCGCCGGGAACCGCTTCCGCCCTCTTCATTGGATACTCGGCGCTCAATGGCGTAACGCTCTCGCTGATTCTGCTTGCCTATACCGGTGCGTCGATTGCCAATACGTTTGCAGTGTGCGCGCTGATGTTCGGTGCGTTGGCGGCGTACGGCAGCACGACGTCGCGCAGCCTGGCCGGCGTCGGCCAGTTCATGTTCATGGGCCTCATCGGCCTGATTGGCGCCAGCATCATCGGCATCTTCTGGCACAGCAACGCCCTGCAATTTCTCATCGCCTGCGTCGGCGTGCTTGTCTTCACCGGGCTCACCGCGTGGGATGCGCAGCGGCTCAAGCAAATGGCGGTGGCGCTGCCCGACGGGCAGGTAAAGTCGTACGCGGTTGTCGGCGCGCTCTCGCTGTACCTGAACTTCATCAACTTGTTCTTGATGCTGCTGCGATTTTTCGGCAACCAGCGCGACTGAGGCCCACGGGGCCTGCGGGGCGGCCTGCGGCCGGCGTCCTTTCCATGGCCCGCTCTCCCCGTTTGGTCGCTGCGGGGTGCCTAGCTCGATGGGCTGGTAGGGCAGGAAGACGGGCCCTGAGATACGGCCTTGTGGGTAGGGCGCATCTTGCCATGCAATAGGGAGGCTTCCGGTCATCCTGAGGAGACGCCATCTTCTCAGGCGCCGTCTCGAAGGATGCGCTCTTGGCAGGAGGCTGGTTGGAACCTGTGCCCCGTCCGATCTGTTGACATTGAGCGCCAACGTCGGGTATGCGCGGCCGCATGACCGAGGAAGACGTTCGGTTGCCCGGCGGGGCGCTCGAATACGCCGTGCTCTTTAGCGTCTGCGAGCAGGGCACGGCCTCGGCGCGCGACGTGCACGTACAGGTTGGAGCGGCTGCTGGTCTGGCATACACGACCATCACCAAGGTTCTTGACCGCTTGCATGCGAAGGGCTTGGTGACCCGCAAGCGCGAGGGGATGGCGTTCGTCTATCGTTCCCGTCTCGCTTGGCGTGCGATTGAGTTTGCGCGGGCGCGCGTGTCGTTGCGCGCGCTGTTGGGAGCGACGCCGCGCCCCGCGGTGGCCACGCTGGTGGAAGCGATGGAGTCGCTCGACCCCGGTCTCCTCGAAGAGCTCGAGCGCGCGGTGGCCGCGCGCCGGGGGCGACGCGATGGATCGTGAGATTGTTCTAGCGATTCTCGTGGCGCTGCTCTGCGGCAGTGCGCTGACGGCGGCTGGTTGGTGGCCGGCGCGGTCCCCGGTCGCGTCGAGTGGCCGTGTCCTCGAGCGCCGCGCCTGGCGGCGCTTGTGGCTGCCGTTCGTGCCTGCGGTGCTGCTGTTCGCGGCGCTGTGCGGGTGGGCGGTCGTCGAGCCTGCAGACGCGGAGCGCGTGCCCACTGGTCTGCTGCTTGGGGCATTGCCCTTTGCGGCGGTGCTGCTGCGCGCCGCCTGGCGCGCGTTGCGCTCCGCCATGCGTGCGCACGGCAAACTGACCATCGGCACCGTTGGGTTGTTTCGCCCGCGCATCGTGCTCGCGCCGGATATCGCGGCGAGGCTCGATGCGCCGGCGCTCGCCGCCGCGCTGGCGCATGAGTGGGCGCACGTGCGCCATCGGGACCCGATGCGACTCTGGCTCGCACAGGTGGGCAGTGACCTCTGCTGGCCATGGCCGCTGGCCGCGGCGCGCTACCGGTGCTGGCGTCAAGCTCTGGAGTTGGCGCGCGACGACGAGGCCCGCGGCGATGGCGTTGCCGGCCCCGACCTCGCCGCGGCGATTCTCAGCGCGTTGCGGTTCAACCAATCGGCGCCGTTGCCAAGCGCCGCAACCCTCGGCGGCGACGCCAGCGATGCGGCGTTCGTCAAAGAACGGATTGCACGTCTGATGCGGCCCCTCGATCCAGCTCCGCCCGATGAGAATCAGAGTCGCGCATGGCTGCTGGGCGTAGCGTTCGGCGTCGTGGTGGCCGCCGTGCTTGGCACCACGTTCGGTGAGCCGGTCGTGCGTAGTCTCCTGCTGGTCGTCTGACGCGACCGGTGGCCAGCCACCTGCCCAATGAACCAGTAGGTACAGAACTGGCAGGCTGAATTTGTAAGAATAGAGATCGCAAGGCGTAGTGTCATCTGTTTGATCCGTCGTTGAATCAGACCGCAAGGGGGACGAAACGAATGAAACTACGTCTGTCTGACGGTCTTGGCGGCATCTCCGGTGGTAGCTGGATAACGCTGATCGACACGATTGTGGCCAATAGTGGGCGAGGCGGCGATTGCGACGCACCTGTCGCATCGAATGGGCACAATCTGAGCAGCGACGGCACCTGCTTCGCGAGCGGTACCGATCTCTCCAACATCCCCCCAGGGCTTGCACAGCCGGCGAACTACGGTGGCCCGACAGAAACGCTGGCGCTATGTACCGGTCCGGGTGTGCCAGACAGCTCGTGCGCAGGCGCAAGCCCCGCCATCGACGCGGGCGACGACAGCGTCACCGGCCCGCCCGACAACCTCACCACCGACCAGCGCGGCCGGCCACGTCTCTCCGGGGCGCATGTCGACATCGGGGCGTACGAGGTGCAGCACACGCTGCCATCGGAAGTGAGGGAGACGATGTCGGGAGCGCCATCTCCATTCATATCATCAGCGACGATACCAAGTACGGTTGGAAGCGGGTAGGCAACATAAAGCACCGGCGGGTAGGCGACATAAGGCACCGAATTGACGTAAGGGCTCACTATCAGACGTTCCCCGACACACGGTCAGCCGTGGGTACCTTCCGATCGCCCCCGGTTATATGCTGTATTGCGCGAGACTCACGAATTCATTCGCCGGAGTCGTGTCCGCCACCAACTCTGGCACTCGCCGCACCATTGCTCGCGTCCTGTCCATTGTTTCCGAGCGTGTTTCCGAGCGCCGAGTCTTGCCGCAACCGGATTGCGAGCTGTTGGGCAATGAGGCGGTTGAACAGGCCGTTTGGGTGGCTGTCACCGGGCCGATGCAGGGGGTGGTCAGGATGCTGTTGCTCGTACGCGGCCAGCACTGGGGTCATGTCAACCAGGGCGACGGAATTTTCTTGAACTGCCTGTAGCAATTCGTCCGGGGGGGCGGGTCGCCTGACTGGTAATCTGGCATGTACAGCACGATCAGTTCCGCATTGATGGCACGGGTCGCTTCAGCCATCCGCCCAACCGCAAAACGGATCGCTGCGCTGATCGCGCTTGGGGACTGGTCGTAGGCGACATCACGGGTCATGGCATACCGGGACAGGTCGAACCAGAGCGCCCACTTCGCCGCGAGCACGCGCTCGGTTGCGCTCTGTCCATCGCGCAGCAAAACATCCTCACCAAACCGGCGCACATCCTGTGGGGGAAAGAGATCGAGGCGCGGCGCATGGACCATCGGGCCGCTGGCCGCTGATTCTTCGAAGTACGCCACCGGGAGACAAAAGGGTACGCCGGTCAAACATGGCGCGAGGTTGCGCCGCAAGTGGTCGGTGATGAACCCATAGATGACAACCTTTGGCCGCAGCGCCAGGTTTTGCCGCAGCATCTGGAGCGCCTGAATAGAGCTGTACCCATTCACGCCCAAGTTGACTGTCGCGACCTGTAGGATCTGCCCGAGCTGTGCAGAATAGGTGTCCTCCGACTCGATGTTCAACCCCCATGTGAAGGAGCAGCCGATCACGAGGATGTCCACGCGGTCTGGGGTCTGGTCGCCGCGTGCGGCGACGCGTGCTCCGAGGCGATCAGTAAACACGTGATACCGCAGATCCGAGGTCGGTTGCCAACTCTCAACGGCGGCATTTCGGGCGATGAACCCTCCGTTCGCTTCATTCCACTCGAACCGTACATCGCCCGTGAAGCGGTCTGGCGATCGGGGCAGCATGGCACCCTTCCAGATGTAGTAGGCGAAGAGAGCCAGCCCGAAAATGAGCACCATGGTAATCATCACGAACGAAACTCGTCGCCCTTGCTTTTTTTTCAACGTAGATTGTCTCCGGTTTTCTTTCATCTTGCTTCCAGCAGTCTGCTAGTGACGCCATTAGTTTGCAATGCAGCATTACTGTTCGGGTGGTGATGAGTCAAATCGAACGATAGGCCTTCAGTCTCAAGGGTTGCATGAGGTTGGGAGGTTGCGGAGATGCGCACCCGCAGCTGCGCGCACGCGGAGAATGAGCGGCCAAGCACGCGAGGATCGCCCGCATCCCGTTGTTTTCCATTTGACCATCCCCCTTCCATCGAGATGGTCGGAGAGCCGGAGAGCCTGCTCAAAGGGACTCAAGGGGGGGCGGGGCCGAAGGCAATTTTCACTTAACATGAAAAACTCACACGAGCTAGACTGGCTCACCAAGTGACGGTGTCCGACGGGGTCAGGTCTGGAATTTGGAAATTGTCGCGTCAGGCAGAGTCCGGGCGTAACCTTCGGGGGCGTAGCGCGGTATTGGCGGTCACCGTGAGTGACGGAAGGTTTGAGGACATAGCCAGGAGTATGCAGAGTGGAAGTGTTGATGAGTCTTTAAGTGAACATAGTGAGACGTCCCGAACGCATCCGGGGCTTAGTCACGAGTTAGGGCAATCTTCGGGGACGTAGCGCGGTATTGGAGGTAGCAGTGAGCGGTCGGGTGAGCCGGGAATTCGAAGTGCACGGAGAGCAGCGGTTAGCGGCCGTCCGACGGGGTCAGGTCTGGAATTTGGAAATTGTCGCGTCAGGCATAGTCCGTCGTGCCACACCTCTCGCCTTCCTCCAACGCTCCGCCCGCGGGGTGGGGCAAGATGGCTGCAACCAAAACGCGCTCACCTCCTCGCCCGCGGGCGGTCGTTGTGCCGAGATTCGGCTCGGCTTCGGTGCTGGCTCGTCACGTGCTCCGGTGCTCACAGTGGTATTCCGTTATGGCACGGCCACTCCGCATCGAGTTTCCGGGCGCCGTCTATCACCTCACCGCCCGCGACAACGAACGCCGACCGATCTCTCGCACCGACAGCGACCGGCGGCACTTCCTGGCTGTGCTCGCCGACGTCGCCGAACAGTACCGCCTGCTCGTCCACGCCTATGTGTTGATGGACAACCACTACCACCGGCCTTTGGAGTGGAGCGCTACGCGGTGAGCAAGCGGCGGCCGCAGTCCGCCGCATCGCCGAACGCAACGTCCGCCTGCGCCGATTGATCAACAGTATCCGGTCCCGCCTCGCCCAATAATCATCGCAGCCCGCGTCATCATCAGCGTGTGTCCGGTATCGCACCCCCTGCGTCGCCATTTTCCACTTTCCAGACCTGTCCCCATTTGTGTTCCCCATTTTCCACTTTCCAGACCTGTCCCCATTTGTGTTCTGAGTCAGCAACATGGCGGCGGGGGTAAGCGCCTTTCGTGCGGTCGCGATAGCTGTGGCCTGTAGATCGATCTTTTGCCGGTCCTCCAAGAACTGGTTACAAAGCACCAGCCCTGCCGAAAGCTCACGCAGACGCGCAATTGATCGTTTCCAGGGGCGAGTCTCGCCGCGTTCCCATTGGGACACATTGCCCTTGTCGATTCCCAGAGCCCGCGCAAGCGCTGCCCGTGAGAGGCCGAATCCTTCCCGAGCCATCCGAAGCCACTCGGCGAATCTTTCCGGTGGCGCGTACGGGCAGTAGCCGAGGAAGTCCATGATGCTGGGAATCGACGGGGCATCGGGCTAGCTCCTGCCTCCCCTCCCAATCACTCACGCAATCGGCCGTTACGCCGATACGGGCAGCCGCCTGGCTCTGCAGCAGGCCGAGATCCAGCCGGCGCTTTCGCAAATGATCGCCGAGGCTGCTAAGTTGCGTCGGGTATGAGGGATTTTGCTTGGATACCTTGAATGACACCCTGAATGGCAACAGGGCAACGCACCGATCCGGCTTCGTAGCCATCATCGGCCGTCCCAACGTTGGCAAGTCGACGCTGCTCAATCAGTTGCTCGGGCAGAAGGTTGCGATGGTTACGCCGAAGCCGCAAACCACACGCAGTCGTATCCTTGGCATCAAGACCCTGCCGCACGCACAGATCGTCTTCATCGATACACCGGGGCTGCACCGGCCGCGCAACCTGATCAACCGCCGCATGGTGCAGGCGGCGGAGCGCGCCGCGGAGGAGGCCGACGTCTTGCTGTGGGTCGTGGACGCGGCCGACGGAATCACGCCCGCGGACCGCGAGATCGCCAAGCACCTGCAGAGCCTCCCAGGCAAGGGCGCGCCACGGCGGCTGGCCGTGGTGCTGAACAAGATCGATGGCAAGGCGCGCAACACCTTGCTGCCGCAGCTGGCTGCCGTGCAGGAGTTGCTGCCCGAGCACGACGTCATTCCTGTCAGCGCGCTCAGCGGAACAAACATCGATGAGTTGGTGGCCTACCTGGTGCGTATTCTCCCGGTCGGTCCGCGCTACTACGAGGAAGATGCCTTCACCGACCAGACCGAGCGCATGCTGGCGCAGGAGGCCGTGCGCGAACAGGTGCTGCTCCAAACCCGCGACGAGGTGCCGTACGCCGTCGCCGTGACGGTCGACAAGTTCGAGGACAAAGGCGAGCTCGCCGTGATCGCCGCGACCATCCACGTCGAGCGGGCGTCGCAGAAGGGGATCGTCATCGGTCAACGCGGTGCGCGGATCAAGGAAATCGGCACCGCGGCGCGGCGCGAGTTGGAGCGCCTGCTGGGCCGCCGGGTATACCTCGAGCTGTTCGTTCGTGTGCAGGAGGAGTGGACGAAGCGGGAGTCGCTGCTCAAGGAGTTCGGCCTCTAGGCCTGCGGCCGGCGTCTCTTCTATGGACCGCTCCCGTTGGTCGCTAGGCACTGCTAAGTCCGATAGGGCCTGCCGCCGGCGGCTCCGCGGGCGGATGAGCAAACCGGCAGCTTCACGATGAGGCACAAAGCAATCAGAGCGAGCACGTCGCAGGACGCCGCGCGGGCCTCCGCCCGGCTCGGGCATTTGCCCGTGGTGGCGATTGTCGGCCGCCCGAATGCCGGTAAGTCGCTGCTCTTCAATCGGCTGATCCATGGACAACCCGCCATCGTCGACAGCCAGCCAGGTGTCACCCGTGATCGGAACATTGCCCTGGGCCGCTGGGAGGACCGCGCCTTCTTGCTGGTGGATACCGGAGGCTTCGAGGATCAGGACGGCTCGGCCTTGGCGGCGTCCGTGCGTGCGCAAAGCGCACTGGCAGCGGAGGAGGCCGACCTGGTCATCGCGCTGTTTGACGGGCGCGAAGGCGTCAACCCCGCCGACCGTGACCTGGTCCAGGGCCTGCGCCGCTTACGCAAACCGGTGCTGTTTGCAATCAACAAGCTCGACACCCCAGCACACGAAGATGCCGCCGCCGAGTTCTTCGCCTTGGGTCTGGAAGAAGTGCTGCCGCTGTCCGCGGCGCACGGCCTGGGTGTCGCGGCGCTCATGGATCGAGTTGTTGCGTTGCTGCCGGGGATGCCGGAGTCGGCGGGGCAGGCCGATGCCGCGGCGACGACCCTGGCGATCATCGGCCGCCCGAACGTCGGCAAATCATCGTTGATGAACCGCATCGTCGGCTACGACCGCGCCATCGTCGACGCCACGCCGGGCACGACGCGTGATCCGGTCGACACGCCATTTGTACACGATGGAAAATCATATCTCCTCGTCGATACGGCGGGAATCCGGCGCCGGCCGCGTGTGCAGGATCAGCTCGAGCGCAGCAGCGCGGTGCGTGCCCTGCGCGCCTTGGAGCGCGCCGAGGTGGCGCTGCTCGTCATCGACGCTACGCAGGCCATGACCGATCAGGACGCGCGCATCGCCGGCTACGCCTGGGAACGCGGCCGCGCCCTGCTGTTGGTGATCAACAAATGGGACGCCGTTCCGCGCGAGCGCCGCGATCGCCCACGGGTCCTCGGAACGGTGCATCGGCAATATCCGACTTTGGCGGAGGTGCCGGCCGTCTTCCTCTCGGCGCGCACCGGCGCGCACCTCGACGAGCTGTTCCCGGCGATTGAGGCGCTGTTGGCGGCGCATCGGCGCGAGGTGCGCACCGTACATTTGAATCAAGTGCTGGAGGCCGCTGCCCAAGCGCAATCACCGCCGAGCAGCGGCGGCAAGCGGCCGCGTTTCTTTTACGCCACGCAGACCGGCACCGCGCCACCGAACTTCACCATCTTCTGTCATCATCCGGAGCTCGTGACCACGGCGTACGAGCGCTACCTCGCCAATGCTTTTCGCAGCGCCTTTGATTTGCGCGGCACGCCGTTGCGTCTGCGCTTCCGGGCGCGGCCCCGTGAGCAGTCCCAAGCACGACAGTGAGCACTGCACACCGCCTGCATTGCGTCCTCATCGTTCTCCTTGGCATCTGGCTGGAGCAATTCGTCCTCTACGGGCCAGCGCTCGTTGGCACCAAGATCCTGCTGCCGCTCGATATTCTTGCCGAACCGGGTTTTTTCATCCCGCGGACGAACGAGACTGCGAACGTTCGCCCGGAAGACTCCAGCCGAACGGACCTGGTCCTGCAATTTGAACCTGAGCGCCGCTTCGCTGCGAACGAACTGGCGGCAGGTCGCTTGCCGGTGTGGTTGCCATACGAATATGCCGGCGTCCCATCGCGGTTTTCGATGTTTGCACCGCTTTCCCTCCTCAGATTCAGCACGTCATCGCCGATCATTCTGGCGTGGGCGCAACTGCTTCAGGCCAGCATCGCCGGCCTCGGTGCGTACATATTTTTTCGCCGCGTTCTCGGTGTCGGCTTCTGGCCAGCCGTTATTCCCGCTTGGTGCTATCCGATTTCCGGGTTCTTCACCCTTTGGCAGGGATTCCCAATCGGCGATGTGATCTGCTGGTTTCCGTGGATGCTCACCGCGGTGGATGGCACACTGCGGCGTCCCGGTGCTGTGCCCGTCGCGGCACTGGCCGTGACAACATGGATGGCGTTGGTGGGTGGCCAGATCGATGCCGCGGCCCTCGCCCTGATCGCTTCGGGGATCTTTGCCCTGTACCAAGTCGCGGATCAGTGGCGCGTGCGGCGCATCTTTCGAGCCGCGCGGAAAGCTCTGCTTGCACTCACGCTCGGATGGATTCTCGGATTCTGTCTGGCCGCACCCTATCTGTGGCCGCTGTTGGAATATGCGCGCACCAGTGCGCGCATGCAGCAACGCGCGGCAGGCAACGAGGACCGCCCACCGGTCGGGCTGGTGGCTCTCCCGCAAGTGATTCTGCCCAATATCTACGGGACGACCAAGAATGATACCCTGTATCTTGCGCCCATCAACCAAATGGAGAGTGCGGCTGCCGCTTACGCCGGAGGCATTGCCGCTCTATTGATTGCGCCGCTGGCATGGTCCAGCCGCCGCCATCGATCCAGCAACGGGGTGTGCGCGCTGTTGATCATCCTTGGCCTTGGATGGTGTTTGAATGTCCCGGGCCTGGTCGACCTCCTGCGGTTGCCTGGGCTCAACCTGTTATCCTCCAATCGACTCGTCTTTGCCGCCGCGTTTGCGATTCTCGCGCAGTCTGCGATTGGGCTGGAAATCCTTGTCGAAGGCGTGCTCCCACGGCAACGATGGTTCGCGATCGGGGCGCTGCTCTGCGCAGGCCTGTGTGGCTGGTGCGTCTACCGGGCGGCCGTCCTGCCCGAACCCATGGCTACCGAGATAGAGCAGACCATCCGGACGGGGAAAGCTGTTCAATGGGTCCGTTCCATCGCCGACATGCATCAAGTGCAACACTGGTTCCGCCACTCCTACATTGTCGCGGCTACGGTGTGCGGGATTGCTCTGATGGGTTGGCTGTATGTCCTGTCGAACCGCAGCGTCGGGCCGCTACTGATCGCGGTCATCGCGGGGCTGATGGTTGGGGAGGTGCTTTGGTTTGGCTACAACCGTAACGCCCAGTGTGCGCCCGCGCTCTACTACCCGCGTATTCCCGCACTGGACGCCGTAGTCCAATCACCTCCCGGCAGAGTCGTCGGGTTTGCGTGCCTGCCCGCAAACCTCGCGGAAATGCAGGACCTGCGCGATATCCGGGGGTACGATCCTTTTGATCCCGATCGTTTGGTCCAGCTCGTCAGTCTCGCGGCCGATCAGCGCTTCCCCACTCCACACTATGCGGTGCTGCAGACCTTCACGCCGGCGGTGTATCCAAACGCGGGGGACGGCGGTATCCACGTATCCCCCATCTTGGATATGTTGGGTGTGCGCTATACCATTTTCCGTGGAGCGCCTCCGAGCGGCGTCGATCCGGACTTTCGCAGTGCCGACTATTGGGTGCTCGTCAATCGCTCGGCATTGCCGCATGTCTTTGTGCCGGAGCATGTGGAAGTTGAACCCGACGCGGCGCAACGCTTGAAGAAGTTGGCCGCCGCGGACTTCGATCCGCGGGCCATCGCGTACGTTGAAACGGATGTGGCCTTGCCCGCAGTGTCGCATGGCGAGGTGACGATTCGTTCAGAGATCCCCACGAAAATAGTCGTCGCTCTCAAAATGGAAACGGCGGGCCTCGTCGTGCTCTCGGATCTCTGGCATCGGGGATGGCAGGCATACGTGGATGGGCGACCCGTGCCGATTCTGCGCGCCAATCACGCGGTGCGCGGAGTCATCGTGCCAGCCGGTGCCACCTCGTTGGAGTTTCGCTACGCACCTGCCAGTTTCACGTGGGGCATGATTCTTTGCGGCACAGCGGCAGCAGGACTTCTTCTCTGGATCATCCTGGCCGCGGCTTCGCCGCCGCCTGCTTGTCCGGATCGGATTGTATACGAGTAGTCTGCCGGCACGCGGAGTCCATTGCGGCCGAACCAGGAGCGGCGCATCGAAGCGGATGCGGACCGCAAGGACCTACGACGGTGTCGGAACGGCTGGCGAGGCCTCTGGCGCACCGGGACCGGAAGTGCTGGGCTCGTCCGGCGACGCCACGCGGTCGGCTGCGCAGATGCCGCGCGGCCGAATGATGTCTTCGTTGAGAATGCGACTGAACTTGAGCGCCCCGTTTCGGTTGAAGTGCATCGGGTCCCGGAAGTCCTCGGTGGTGAACCGCGGGTCCGTAAAATAGTTCATGTAAGTTGTGTGGTAGCGCGCGGCCAGGTCGTTGATGAGCGCCTCCGTCCTTTCCAGACGAACGGTGTCGAGGTGCCGGCGAATCTGGATGGTTGCGGGAGCCGTGATGAACACCGTCTCGACATGCCGCGGCTGCAGCAGCGCGAACATATTCTCCACGGCGTGGACGTTCTCGGCGATATGCTCCAGCTTCAGGGGTGCCTGCAGACGATCGACCAGCGGGACGATCTCTGCCTCGCGCCCCGGATCGAACACGCCCTCCGCTGACAGCCAGCCGCTGCTGTCAAAGTTATCGGTGACGGGAAGACCGAAGCCACTGAAGAGCTGGCCCAATGCCAAATCCTGGCCATATGCGGCAACAACGCTGAAGGTCCGTGGATCCCAGAAATTGATGCCGCTATCCAGTGGCGTACCGAGAAAGTGCCGATAGAGATAAGCGGCTTCGCTGGCGGGCGAGTCGCCGAGTTGCGCCTCGAAAGCCCCGTACGAGATGCCGAACAGGACCAAACGCAACTGTGGCAGGATCGGCGCAAAGCGTCGCACGATCTCCGCATTGAGGAAGATCGTCTGGAACGGGTTTGCCATGTTGATGCCCGGACAATCGAACTGACTCGGGCTGACGCCTCCGTATTCGACCGAGGTGCCGACGACGAACACCCGAAGGGTGGGGGCCTGCCGCTCTAGGAAAGCGCGCTTCTGCATCAACGTATTCGGGTAGTGCGCGAGTTTCCACTCCAAGAACATCCATACGCCGAGCAGCGGCGCGAGAAACAGAACGAGCTTGAGCACGAATTGGCGCATAGGGCTCAGAATTGAAAGTAGAAGAACGGGTGCGCGCCAAACTGGCCGAAGACCAAGATCGAAAGCACCAGCGCATAATACACCACCCATCGGATCCACGCCGGCCCGGCATCGGCCCGTTTGTCGATTTGCCGATAGGCGAGCAGGGCCTCGAGCGGAACCGCGATGGCGCACGCGACGAGGCAGATCTTCAGACTGTACCAATCAAGACTATCCGGGGGCCATCGATCGACGGTTTGGTACCAGAAAAATGGATTCAAGAGTCTCCCGAGGACGTACATGGCCTCCGTCACCGTCTGGGCGCGGAAGAGCACCTCTCCCAGACTGAAGACGGTAAATACGCCGAGAAATTTGAACAGCGAAACCACCCGTTCCAGCCGGCGGGGAATCCGCCCGATGATGCGTCGTCGCAGTTTCTTCAAGAGATGCGCTATGGCAAACGACAGTCCATAGTACATGCCCCACAAGACGTACTTCCAGCTCGGGCCGTGCCACAACCCCGCCAGAAGGAAGGTCACCATCAAGCTGAAAAAGAGGCGGGGCCCGCGCCGGCGCCGACCCAATGGCACAAAGACATAGTCCCGAAACCATGTCGTCAACGACACGTGCCAGCGTTGCCAGAACTCGCCGATCGACCGCGCCATCAATGGGAAGCGAAAATTTTCCACTAAGCGAAAACCCATCACCTGGGCCGCACCGACGGCAATGTCGCAGTAACCGCTGAAGTCGGCGTAAATCTGGAAGGAAAAGCAGACCACCGCGAACAAGAGCGCCGGCGCGCTTTGTTCCAAGGGGGCGGCATATATTGGGTCGACCAGCATGGCGAGCCGATCGCCAACGACCAGCTTCTTGAAAAAACCCACCAGCATGCGGCGCAGGCCTTTGGTGGCCCGGTCGGGGTTGAAGACATGGCGTTCGCGGAACTGGTGCAGCAGCTGCTGCGGCCGCTCGATCGGACCCGCCACCAGCTGGGGGTAGAACATTACGTAGAGCGCATAGGTCCAGAAGTGCCGCTCGGCCTTTTGACGCCCACGATAGACCTCGATCGTATAGCTCATCGCTTGAAAGGTGTGGAACGACAGGCCGATCGGCATCATGATGGCAAGATGGAGCGGTGGCACCCAATGGAAGAAGCTGCCGATCCAGGCGACCTGCCCCCAAATGAAGTTGCCGTATTTGAATACCGCCAGCACGCCGACGTTGGCCCCGATGCTGAGCAGGAGGAAACGCTTGCGCTGTCGGCCGGTGGCCGATTCGATGAGCAACCCTGCGAAATAGTCGACGATGATGGTGAACCACAGAATCAGAAGGAATGCCGGGATGGCTGCGCAGTAGAAAACGCAACTGGCCAGTAGCAGGAAGGTGTTCTTCCACTGCTGTGGCAGGGCGAAGTAGAGAATGGTGACGACAGGAAAGAAAACAGCGAAGCTAAACGAATTGAAGAGCATGCTGCGAACGCGCCAGATGCCGCGGCGCCTCTTTGCGGACCTCCGTCTCCACCAGTCGTACAGCAATGCTGCGAGATCGCATCTGACCGGCGGTTGGGCGCAGATTCCCGGAAAGGGGCATGCGCTGTGCTCTCCATGGCAGTGCCGCTGAACGACCGGCAGCTGATCCGTGCGACGCCATCGGCGAACAATGCCATCCTCGTGCGTAGCTGTCCAGCAAAAAATTTTGACGTGAAAATGCCGCGGCGTTTAAGCCATCACCGACCGCTATGAGGTTCGGTTCTCCACCTTGTACGTGCGACGGCTGCGGCGTTGACAGTCGCGGACCGCGCAAGTATGACTCTGACGATCATGAGTCGGCCCACGTTTGCGCGGCGTTCATGGCTGGCTGTCGGGTTGCTCCTAGCGGTCCTGGGCTGTAGTAAAAACGGCTGTAGTAAAGACGATGCCAATACGCCTGCCAAGGAAGCCGAACAGGCGCCGCCCTCACCCTCGCCGTTGTCCGTTGGGGCAGCGAAGTTCGTGGACGGTCGCCTGATGCGTGGTACCCCCAATGCCCTGGCGGGTGCTCCCGAGGCCGGTTCCGACTACGATGCGGTGTCTGTCAGTGCGGACGTTGACAGTGACAGCGGTGGCGCGCCGTTCACGGCAACCTTCACTGCCGAGGTGGAGGGGGGGCCGCCCGGTTTACGTTATCGCTGGGAATTCGGAGACGAGACCCCAGCCGTGGCGCAAACGCTGGTCGTGCAGCACACCTATCAACGTACGGGTGAATATACGGCGACGTTCTCGGTCACCGGTCCGCCCGAGACGGGTGTGGAAGAGTCGCGTGAAATCAACATCGAGGTGACCGAGGAAGGATTCGACTTCGACATCGAGACCGATTCCGACGTCGGTGCCGCGCCGCTCACGGTGGAGTTTACTGCGCGTCTCGACGAAGATTTGCCCGGTCCATTTTATTTCCAGTGGGAGTTTGGGGATGGGGCGCGCGATGTCAGCAACCCTACCACGCACGTTTATCGAAAGCCGGGCGAGTATACGGCGACCGTGACGGTGACCAACGCGCAGGGGCAAAAGGCCACTCGCGATGTCCAGATCACGGCGGATGCGCCTGACGAGACGCAAGAAGAGCAGTAGGCGGACGAGCGGAACATGAGCCGATGAGCGTGCGTCAGGTTATCGCGTTGGGGTTGCTCACAGCCAGTATGTTGGCCGGGGGCTGCAACGGTTGCGAGCGGCAGCCAGAGTTCCCGGCGCCGGTGGCCAAGGAAGGACATCTGCCGCGTGCGCCCGAGTTGGTGGTGACTCCGCCGCCGTCTGTTATTCCGCCACCCGCGTGCGCGGTCGTCGCGTCGTCCTCAGTGGAGGAAGGTGCCGTCCCACTGACCGTGCAGTTCTCAGCCGAGGGGATGTGTACCGATGCAACGGGCACATTCACGTGGACGTTCGGCGACGAATCGGCGCCGACCCACGAGCAGAACCCGACGCATATTTACACGAAAGCGGGGAGCTATACGGCCCACGTGACACTCGCCGACGACGAACACGGTACCCGCGACACGGACGAGGCGCCGGTAAACGTGACCGCGCCTTGACCGTGTCGTGGCCGCTGCTCACGCGACTTTACGAAATCGTGTCGGCGTTTCTGCGACGGCCTGGGTGATCACCCTCCAGCGGTTGACGTACTTCGCGTACTGCCCCGCGTAACGGCGCCGTCCGGCATGTAAGGAGAAGGTTTTTCCGGAGACGGCTTCCCACGGGATCACGAAGACTTCCTCACGCGACGGATGTCGGGGTTCCATGGCGATGCAGACAAATGCATCCGCGTAGCGCTTTCCGAGCTTCCCGTGGTGATGGAAATTGAAATGCCACGAGCGGTAGCGGTACGTGTAGTGCCGGTCGCGCACGGTGACATGGTGGTTGCGGATGCGCGGGAATGCCACTCGCAACGCCACGCGAACGCGCTCGTTGACCACCATGTCGTACGAGTCGGTTGCGGCCATCAGTTTCACCCTGAACCCGGCGCGACGCAGGCGCTCGGCAATGCGCCGCTTCGGGAGTACGTGTTTCTGTAATCTGTCCATGTTTGGATAGACGTTGCGGGTATCGCGGTATTCGATCGCGCTGCCGGTTTTGACTCCGCCGGAGCAGTTCGCTACACTCCGCCGTCACATGCGGGCGTAGCTCAGTTGGCTAGAGCGTATGCTTGCCAAGCATAAGGTCGCCGGTTCGACCCCGGTCGCCCGCTCTGCGGAACAAAACGAGGGCCCTGACTATCGGTCAGGGCCCTCGTTCATTGTGAATACGGGTGCCGCCGGCCGACATCGGAGTCTTCCTACTTGAAGCGCTCGGCAAAGTGCGGCACCTTACAAAATGTCGATCACCCCCGCGATGGGAGAACGCCATGTATGTCGTTGAGATCTTGGAACGCTGCGCCGATCAGGCGGCGCGCACGGCACGGGTCTACCGCGGACTTGCGGATCGTTTTCACGGTGACCACGATCGGGTTCATTTGTGGCGCGAGCTCGCGTTGGAGGAGGAGATACACACCGACATCCTGCGCCGCGAGCTGAAGAGCTTTCAAGAGCAGGAGCAAAGTGGGGCCTTTCTGCCTGATTTTGCCGATCGCCTGCAGCGGCTGGATACCGAGGTTCGCCAACTCGAGGCACGCGCCTCCACGGCGTACAGCCTCGACGAGGCGCTGTCGATCGCCGTGGCGCTGGAACAGGCGGATCTCGAGGATCTCTACGACGATCTGGTGTTGCAGGGCGAGCCCGCGTTTCGCCTGCTCTCCGAGCGCTTGGAAGCGGCGCTCGCCACCAAGCCGCAGGACACCCCGTCGGCAGGCTTGCCGAAACGCCAGCGGCCACGGTGAGGGGCTGCGCCCGGCGGACCTGCGGCCGGCGACTTTCTATGAACCGCTCCCGTTTTTCGCTATAGGCAACCCGCGCAAAGGTGACCCAAACGCGATGATTCCTGCTCTCGGACGCATCTACCTGCTTGAACGATGATCCTGGCCACAGTCGCAGCGATGGCAGCTCGCAATAGCCTCTGGGACTTGGCAGCCTCGAGCGACCAATCCTGTCCTGAAGCTCCCCGAGGGGGGCAGCGGTCCATAGAAAAGACGCCGGCCGCAGGCCTCCATGCCGACGTACGTTGATGCGCGCCGCGAAGCCGCGCGCGGCTTCTTCCAGTTCCTCGAGGGCCAGCTCAAGGCGGATGAAGTGCTCGCTGACAAACAGTGCGTCCGCTTGATTATCGAGAAAGCGCAAGCCGAGCATGCCGCCGGCTCTCGCAAGCGCTTCGACGCGGACGCGACGTTCCGCAACAAGGTCTTGTATGGCAAGATGGATGATGCCGTTGCCGCGTGGTGCCGTCGGCGCGAGCTGCGCACCGATCCCTACAACGTCTTGCGCTATGGAGGCCGTGAGCGTGGGCCGACACAGCACGAAACGGCAATCGGGCCGTCGCAGCCGATGATCCAGCGCGTCTTCGATCGACTGGCGGAGCGGGTAGCGGCGCTCCCGGACTGCCGTTCCGTGGTTGAGAAAGCGAGCACCAAGGTGATCGCGCCGGCGTTCCGCCTCCAACCGCCGCTGCCCTTTGGCGCCGCCGGCGAGGTCGCGTACGGCGCCACCCGCGCCGACATCGAGCGCTCCATTTATCAGGTCGCCATGTATGCCGCGAGTGGCGGCGATCCTTCGCGAGGGTGGCGCTATGACTGTGGTTTGTTGATCGTCTACGGTCTCGAAGGGCCACGGGCTGTCCTCGGAGAGCCGCTGTTCGAAGCGTGGCCAGAGGTGCACACGCAGGTGTGGGAAGCTGCGCGCGTGTGGGTGATCCTGCTCTAGCAGCCTGTCGGACTTGGCAGCATGCAGCGACCAGCGGGAGCAGGCCAGAGAAGAGAGGCCGGCCGCAGGCCCTATCGGAAGGTGAGCGCCGGGGTTTGCCGGCCTGGCAGATTCGGGCATACTCGGTGAAGATGAAAAAATCCAGCATATGGTGCGTGGCACTGGCGATGGTCTTCGCCGGCTGCAGCGCGAAGAAGCACCTCACGGAAGATCAATACTATCACAACGCGACGGAGCACTTCCGCAGTGGCGCGTTGACACTGGCGATCGACGATTATCATAACCTGCTCGATCAGTATCCCTTCAGCGAGCACAACGAGGAGGCGGAGCTGCGCATCGCACACGCGCAGTATCTGTCGGCGAACTATCCGGAAGCGGTGGTTGCGCTCACGGATTTCCAGCGCCGCCATCCGACGAGTCCCCAGTTGCCGTTGGTCGGCTACTACCTCGGCATGTGTTACGTGCAGCAAATGGGGACGATCGATCGCGATCAAACCCCGGCCCGAAATGCACAAACCTATTTCCAGACGGTCTTGCAGCAGTACCCCGACAGCCCGTTTGCCGATCTGGCCCGCCAGCAGCTGGGGCGTTGTCAGGAGAGCCTCGCCGGTCACGAGTTCTATGTTGCCAAGTTCTACGACCGCGTTGGCAACACCAAGGCCGCTGAGATTCGTCTGCTGACCCTGGCGTCGCAGTACGGGGAAACGGATGTTGCCGTCGACGGCTTGTTGCGCTTGGCCAAGCTGTATCGCGGCGAGCAGGAAGACGCATACGCGGTCCTCGCGTACCGGGCGCTGACCCAGTTGCACCCGCGCGCCCCGGAGGTAGCGACCGCCAACCGTGCCCTCGATCAGCTCGCCAACGTCGATCCGCCGCAGACGGGCGATCCCATCGATCTCCTGCTGGCGGCGAATGGCCGCCACCGCAGCGCCCCAACCTTCGAGCCGGTGACCGTTCCAGGCCTCGAACCAAGCCGCTCGACACGTCGCGGTCCCGCTGGTGGGCCGTCGGCGGTGCCGCCCATAGATCCGTTTGGCCGCGCGGGCTCCGGACGCCCGTATTGAAGGGGGGGAACTCCTGTGACCGCTTCGTCAAATGGCGGTCCTGAAGGGCTGGCGGCGACGCCGAGATCCAAGGATGGCCGGGGGGCCGATCGCAGCTCCCCGGCTGCCCGCCAGCGGCTGCGCGCCGCCCGTGTCTTGATCGTGGGCGTGGGCGGTCTGGGTGCGCCCGCCGCCTTGCACCTTGCCGCTGCGGGTGTGGGAACCCTGGGATTGATCGACGGCGACGCCGTGGATCTTTCCAACCTGCACCGTCAAGTCATCTATCAGACCGCCGATGTCGGCCGCAGAAAGGTCACGGCAGCCGCGCAGCGGCTCGCGGCGCTGTATCCCGAAGTGGCCGTCGAGATCCATGACGAGCGCTTGACCGCCGACAACCTGGCCGGCTTGTTCGCGCGATTCGACTTCGTCATCGATGGCACCGACCAGATCGTCTCCAAGTACCTGGTCAACGATGGCGCGGTGCTGCACGGGGCCGCATTTTCTCACGCGGGAGTCGTCGGGTTTCAGGGGCAGATCATGACTGTGCTTCCCGGCCGCAGTGCGTGCCTGCGTTGCGTGTTTCCGACGCCACCGCCGGCGGATGAGATCCCGACATGTCAGGAGAGCGGCGTCATGGGGACGCTTGCCGGTACCATCGGTGTGCTGCAGGCGGCCGAAGCCCTCAAGTTTCTGCTGGGCGCGGGCGGACTGCTGACGGATCGCTTGCTGACGCACGACGCGTTCGCCGATCGCTGGCGCACGATCCACTTGTCCCGCGCCCGTGATTGCCCCCTGTGCGGCGACGAGCCGTCCATTCGTCGACTCGAGACGGTTCGCGGCGAGCCTGAACGGTGTTGATGGTTGCACGCGGCGTTGCGGGGCGGGTACTGTCCCCCAAAGGCGGACAGTACCGCGGGGGCGCATCCCTCTTCCGTTCGCCGTGACATCACGCCATACTGGCGAGCCGCATGATTCTTGGTAAAGCGTCGAGGGCAGACGAGATAGGAGGAGCAAACAGATGAGTGTACGCGTACGAATTCCCACTCCCTTGCGTCGATTCACCGGCGGGGCCGAGGAGGTTGGTGTGGGCGGCGCCACCATCGGCAACGCGATTGAGGATCTGGAAGCCAGGTTTCCAGGGATCAAGGAGCGGCTGTGCGACGAACAGGGCCGCGTACGGCGCTTTGTGAATATCTACGTCAACGGCGACGACATTCGGTTCCTGAGCAGTCTCGATACGCCGGTGAAGGACGGGGACGAGGTGTCGATCGTGCCCGCCATTGCCGGAGGGTGATCCGTGACGGAGGCCGCACTGCACCAACCGTCGACCGCCGCGCCGTGCGACGGTGCGCGTGCCGCGTCGATCCTCGATTTGGTGGGCAACACGCCACTGGTCGAGATCAATCGCCTGCGCGCCGGCCTCTCGCCCCGCGTGCGTATCTTCGTCAAGCTCGAAGGTTTCAATCCGGGCGGCTCCGTCAAGGACCGGCCGGCGGTCTGGATGGTGCGTGACGGGCTGCGCAGCGGCAAGCTGCGGGCGGGCAAGACCATCATGGACTCGACGTCCGGCAACACCGGCATCGCGCTGGCGCTGGCCGGGACCGTGCTGGGCTACCCGGTGGAATTGGTGATGCCCGAGAACGTCAGTACCGAACGCAAGAAGATCGTTCGTGCCTACGGTGCCAAGATCACCTTCAGCTCCCCGCTCGAGGGCTCCGACGGTGCGATCCGCTTGTGCCGCAAAATCCTCGAGGCGAACCCGGAACGCTACTTCAAACCGGATCAGTACTTCAATCCCGTCAATCCGCTCGCGCACTACGAGAGCACCGGACCCGAGATTTGGGCGGATACCGGTGGAACCGTCACGCATTTCATCGCCGGCCTCGGAACCGGTGGGACGGTCATGGGCACGGGTCGCTTCCTCAAGGAGCGCAATCCGCAGCTGCAAGTGATCGGCGTCGAACCAGACGATGCGTGGCACGGCCTCGAGG
>CAZTDK010000003.1:0-31238 GCA_964611965.1 uncultured Binatia bacterium (SeqCode)
CGATCCAGCCGCCCCTTCTTTTTCCACTTCTTTCTCGAATCCTGCTGATGCAGTAGAACTTGGACCCCATGGGATCAACCACCGCTCAGAAGCCACCCGCGGCGTCGCCAGCCGCTGGCTTTCGTATGCCGGCGGAGTGGGAGCCGCACGCCGCCACCTGGCTGGCGTGGCCGCACAAAGAGGCATCGTGGCCGGGAAACTTCACGCCGATCCCGGCGATCTGGGTCGAGATAGTGCGGGTATTGGCGCCGCACGAACGGGTGAACCTCCTGGTCAATGACGCGGAGATGGCTGTCGCCGCCGGCGAACGGCTGCGCGCCGGCGGCGTGCCGCTCGATAATGTGTCATTGCAGACGATCCGCACCGACGATGCGTGGGCCCGCGATCATGGGCCGACGTTTATTGTGCGCGAAGGCGAGGGGCGCCGCGAGCTCGCCACGGTCGACTGGAAGTACAACGCCTGGGGCGGGAAATATCCGCCCTGGGAGCATGACGATGCGGTCCCCGAGCAGGTCGCGGCGCTGCTGGGCATCCGACGTTTCGAGCCGGGGATCGTGCTCGAGGGCGGATCAATCGACGTCAATGGCCGCGGCACCCTGCTGACAACCGAAGCGTGCCTGCTGAATCCCAACCGCAATCCACAGCTCAGCCGCGCACAGATCGAGCAGTTTCTCCGCGATTACCTCGGCGTGCGACATATCCTGTGGCTTGGCGACGGCATCGTCGGCGACGATACCGATGGTCACATTGACGACCTGACACGTTTTGTCGATCCGAGCACCGTCGTCACGGTCGTCGAAGACAATCCGCGCGACGAGAACCACGACCGCCTGCGCGCCAATCACGAGCGCTTGCAGAAAATGACGGACCAGGACGGGCAGGCGCTGCGCATCGTCACGCTGCCAATGCCGGCGCCGGTCTACTACGAGGCGCAACGCCTGCCGGCGAGCTACGCGAACTTCTACATCGGCAACGGCGCGGTCCTCGTGCCGGTGTTCAACGATCCACACGACGCCGTGGCGCTCCAGAAGCTGGCGGAGTTGTTCCCGCGCCGCCGCATCGTGGGCATCAACGCGCGCGAAATGGTGTGGGGTCTCGGCGCCTTCCACTGCGTCACCCAGCAGCAGCCGGCGGTCTAAGGCCTGCGGCCGGCGTCTCTTCTATGGTCCGCTCCGTTGGGTCGCTGCGGAGTTCCAAGTCTGCGGCTAGCGACCCCTCGCGGTGATCGGAAACAAATGGCTTGACACCGCGTAGGATCTGTCTGAACGTCTAATGTCGCGAAGGAGGCCCACCATGAGCGCGCGGGTGTTACGCAGGGCAACATGGGGATTGGCTGCCGGACTGGCCGCGTTGGTTGCCGCGTGTAGCGGCAGCGGCAGCGTCAACGTCGTGGAACCGGTCATCACCGCGACGCCGGCACCCACGGCGACGCTGGCGCCAGCAACGCCGGTGCCAAGCGCGACGTCAGTCCCGAGTGCAACGCCGGTGCCGAGCGCGACGTTGACATCGACGCCGGCGGCAAACCCGACCGCAACGAACCCGCCGCTGCCCAGTGCGACACCAACGGTGACCACGTCGGCAAGCGCGACCGTCGCCGGCCTGATCGTCCTGCGCACGGATGTCGCGGCCGGCGCCACGGAGGCGCTGGGTGTTCCACCCACCAACTGGGCACCCGCGGCCGACGCCGCCGCATTCAATCGCGCCATGGGCAGTGCCGATTGGACGATAGAGGGACAGGTCACCAGGAATGGCGTGACCAGCGCCGATGGCCGCTTCGCGATCAACGACCTGCTGCCAGGCCAGTACACGCTGCAGGTCTCCAAGACCTTGAATGGCAATCTCGTGCCCATAACCATTCCGTTCATCGTCGGTGACGACGGGGGCGCGACCATCGTCGCCGAGGTCGGGATGGGCCTGGTACGCACCATCGTGACATATACGCAGGCGGGCGTGCTGGTGCGCGAGGTGCGCGGGCCGTACGGTAACGTGCTGATCACCCGCGACGGCCGTATCAGCGAGCTGGGGGATGGGTACCGGACGCTGGTAGATGCCAACGGTGATGGCTCGTTCGACGCCGGGTCCTGCGGTCTCGGGGTCCACGCCGTACAGGCGTGCGATGCCGACGGTCAGTGCCCTGGACAGCTCGGCTGCCAGTGTCTCCCGAGCTGTGCTTCCTGCGACGATTGTGGACCGGGGGTCTGCACGATACGGCCCCTGCCGCCGTACGCGGCACTGTATCGCTGCAGCGCGGATGGAACGTGCGGGGGGACCGCCGACCAGTGCGTCTGCGTGCCGAGTTGCCCCGATTGCAATGACTGTGCGTTGAGCGTCTGCGTCCCCGGTTGCACGCCCGTGGAAATCACCGCCGTGACGGTCAATGCGCCGGCGCAGCTGGTCGTTGGCCGTCAGGCGCAGGCGACGGCGAGCGCGCTGCTCTCCGATGGCAGCACGATTGACGTGACCTACCTGGCCGGGTGGCAATCATCCGACGAGTCGGTCGCAACCGTCGATTCATGGGGAACCGTTTCGGCGCTGGCGCTCGGTGACACGACGCTCGCCGCGAGCCTCGGCTCGGTGCAGGGCGCGCCGCAGCCAATCCATATCGTTGGACGGCCGACGCTGCAGAGCATCATGGTGCAGAATCAGTCCTGTTTCTGCGGGCCGGTTCCAATGACTGATCCTGCCGCGGACGCAAGCGGTGCACTCCCGCCCTGCATCTTCAATGGCGCCCCGACCGCCGACACGCTGCCGGTGCCAAGCTGCGGACAAGTGGTGCTGGTCGGCGCCACGGTGCGCTTCGCCGCCATCGGTGCGTTCGCCGACGGCTCCTACGAAGACATCACCGCCGCGGTTCAGTGGCAGGTCACGCCCGCCGCTGTCGGGAACGTGGTTGGCGGGCTCTTCACCGCGCAAGCCGCGGGAACGGCACAGGTAACGGCATCGCTGGATGCCGTCGTCAGTGACCCGGCGCAGGTCCGCGTCGTCACCCAGCCGACGCTCGACTCGTTGTCGATCTATGCGGCCAATGTCGGCTACGCCGCGGTGGACGGCGGACCGGTCAATGGCGGCGTCGCGATACCATGCTTCGGCTGCGGCGCCGCGCTCACCGTGCTGCGCGGCGATCAGCTCAAGTTCCAAGCAACCGCGCACTACGACACCGGCGAGTGGCGCGACGTCACTGCCAGCGTCGCCTGGAGCAGCAACGATGCCGCTACCGCGACCATCGATACGAGCGGTGTGATGACCGCCATGCTTGGGGGCGACGTGGTGATCGATGCCACGCTCAGCGGCGTCACCAGCAATACCGTCGATGTCCGCGTCGTCAACGAGGCGACGTTACAATCGATCGTCATTGATCAGGAAGGTACTGACCGCGTCGTCTCGAAGGGCGACCAACGGTTCTTCCACGCAACCGCCTATTACGACGTCAACATCACCCGTGACGTGACTGCCGACGCAACCTGGCACAGCAGCGACGCCAGCGTCGGTGGCTTCGACAGCCCCGGAGTGTTCACCGCGCGCGCAGCGGGTACGGTGCAGGTCTGGGCCGAGCTCGATGGACAGTCGAGCCCCTCGTCTTCCACGGAAGTGTTCGAGCTCACCGAGTTGGCATACTGCGATCCGGCGAACATCAACCGCACACTATGGTCCGACGATTTCAACCGCGTGACGTTGGAGTCCGATTGCGCCACCTACTCGGAGCCCGGACTGGCGACCCTGCGCTACACGGTGACCGAAACGCAGCCGCATGGCGGCATCTTTGATCCCTGCCTGGATCTTGTGGTGATGCAGGACGACAAGCTGGTGCGAACGATCCGTGAAGAAGGATGTGGCATGGCGTTCCTGCCGCCCAATGCCCCGGGCGCGGCGGATGCCGCGGTCAAGTATCAGCTGCGCGCCTTCTGGGATTTGAAAGACGACAGCGGTGCACCGGTACCCGCGGGGAGCTACGTCGTCTATGGGCGCTTCTATCTCTACTACGATCCGGTCGTAAAGCTGGCGATCACCGTGCGCTCGAGCAACGGGCCACATCCCACCCGCACGCCCACCCCGGTGGGGCAACCCGAAGTGGTGGTCAGTATCGACGCGGTCGACACGATCGCAGGCGGACAGGTCACGGTCGGTGCGCGATTGAAAGCGGCGGGCGTCATGGTGGCGGGTGTGCAGAACGATATTGTCTTCGACCCACGGCTACCGATCGACGCAACCGCGGATGGACATCCGCGCTGCGTCGTCAATCCGATGATCGACAAACAGCAAACCACGTTCGCCTTCTTACCGGATGGCTGTCGGCCGGGCATCGATTGTACGACCCTCCGCGCCCTGATTCTCGGCTTCGACAACGTCGCTGCCATACCGAGCGGCGCACTGCTGTATAGCTGTTCGGTCACCGTGCCGCCGGGCGCGCCGAGCGCCACCTACACGCTGCACTGCGCCGACGTCGACGCCAGTGACCCGAGCGGTCAGGCGCTTGCCGCGCAGTGTTTCGATGGAGCAATTACCATCGGCACAGCGATGCCACCGACGCCGATGCCGGGAACCGACTTCGAGGGGGCGTGCTACATCGGCTCCTCCAAGTGTACGGGCACGTCCTTCCCAACGGCGCAGCTGAAGTGTTGCAGTCTGTTCCGCTTCAGCGCGATGCCGTCGACAACTTCATGGTGTCCACGCACCCAACTCGATGCGGCGGGTCAATGCGCGGGATGCGCGAACACGCCGTGCGACGGCCTGGCGAGCGTGCCCTAGAGCCTGCGATCGGCGTCTCTTCTATGAGCCGCTCCCGTTGGTCGCTGCGCACATCCAAGTCCAACAGCTACTGGCTGCAGCGGCTCGTGGCCCGGTGCGGTTGAACGCGCCGACGGTCGTGCTAAGCAACCCGGGTTACGAGGAGGGCACGACATGCCGGATGCAATCATCAACGGAGTAAAGATCCATTACAACGAAGCCGGCGAAGGTGCACCGCTGCTGCTCATCATGGGTTACGGCATGCCGGGCGACGCATGGCTCGGGTCATTACCGTTCATGAGCGGCTTCCGTGCGATCTACTACGACAACCGCGGCACCGGGCAAAGCGACGCACCGCCGGGGCCCTACACGATCACGCAGATGGCCGACGACGCGGCGGGATTACTCGACCACCTCGGCATCACCACCACGTACGTCTACGGCGTATCGATGGGCGGGATGATCGCGCAGGAGCTGGTGCTGCGGCATCCGGCGAAGGTGCGCTCGTTGGTTTTGGGCTGCACGCTGTGCGGCGGAGAGTACTCGACGATGGGCGAGCCGCAAGTCATCGAGACGCTCATCGACGTTGTCGGCAGCATGGGCAAAGGTGATCCCGCCTCGTGGGTCGACCGCCAGTTGCCACTGCTGTTCACGCCCGAATGGATTGCCGCCAATCCGGCGATCCGCGACATCTTCCTCATGATGGCGCCGATGATGCCGCCGACGCCTCCCGAAACCGCGCACAGTGCCATGGCCGGCATGTTCGGGTGGAGCACCTATGATCGCCTCCCGCACATCACAGCTCCGACATTTGTCATCCACGGCGACCGCGACGTGCTGATCCCGGTTGAGAACGCCCATATCCTCGCCCAGCGTATTCCCAACGCCCGGCTGCACGTCGTCGAGGGTGCCGGCCACGGCTACCCGGCGCAGGATCCGGTCGGCGTGCATCAGCTGGTGACGGATTTCTTTCGGAATAGCGACACATGATCAGTGACACGTGAAGAATAACCGAACCGGCATTGCTCGCTCGTCACTGATCACTCGTCACTTCCCGCTGTCTCTCTGATCAGTGGCCGCGCTGCTCGAGGTCCTGCTCGCGCTGCAATTCCTTGCGCTCGAGCTTCTCGTCGCGCTTTTCCTGTTTTTCGAGCTCTTTCTGGCTCTTGCGCCAATCCTTCTCCGCTTTGCCCGGCGGATACGCGAACGCGGCCTTGTGCATCTCCTCCAGCGCCCGGCCGACGTTATCGAGCGCCTTGCGACGGTGGCCCTGGTAGTCGTACGGGCTGGCCTGCAGTTGCTCCCACGCGGCTTCGAGATTGACCTCGGCGTTGTACATGTTCATGTCAACCTGGGCTGCGGCGACTGAAGCCATCAGAGCTGAAATGAGAACAACAAACGTAACATAGCGTGTCGCAAGCTTCATCGGGACCTCCAAAGCGTGTGAGCATAGCCTGTCGGCGAGCGCGAAGGTATTCGAGTCCCGTAGCGCGCGGCCCTTCGGCCGAACATCCCTCGAACCACGACTGGCCGTCTCGGCGCGTGAGCAAACAGAGGTCCGGTTGAACGGGATCGCCCGGATACGCGAGCGCGGTTGCCGATGGAGTGAGTTTTTTCCGAACTCAGAACTAAGACGCCCGCAATTTGCATCGGCCTGCAGAATCGTCCGCCGCGGCACCCGAACCTTTCCTCAATTTCGGTTCTCCGATCGTCCAGATGTACCCCCACCGTGCGGGTCACGCGCTGTGGGCGAGGGCACACGGGTTGCCGATGCGCTGAGTATGGCGGGGACTGAAGACCGCGTTCGCGTCGCCGCGGTCGCCGACATCCACTGCAATAAGGCGAACGTGGCGGCGCTGCGAAGCGTACTGGCGGCCGCGAGCGCCACGGCTGATGTGCTGCTGCTGTGCGGTGACCTGGTCGACCACGGACGGCTCGAAGAGGCGCGGCTGCTGGCACACGAGATTGCTGCCGCCGTGCGGATTCCAGTGCTCGGGGTGCTCGGCAACCACGACGTCGAGGGCGGCGCGGCCAGCCTATGTTCAGGAGGGCGCACGGCGGGGCGATATGTACCAGGCCACCTTTCAGATGACCGCCTGCAAATTCGTGTTGCACGCCCCCGCCTGTCTTGTACCCTGTGGGCCGCAATGCAGGAGGTATCAGAGTGGATCAGCTCACGCAGGCAATGGAATACATGCGAGACCATCCGACGCAGAGCTTCGGTGTCGCGGTCGCGGTCATCGTGATCTACTTCCTTTTGAACCGTAAGAGTCGGCTGGTGCGCGACGCCGAGCGGCGCATTGACGAGCTGCGCCAGGAGCGCTCCGACCAGTACAAAAAACTTCGCCCACCGCGCTGAGTCCTTGTCGACATTTTGTAGCGACCCGGCATAATGGCGGCCATCACTAGCCGCCTGCCGGCAGCGGCACCCGGAGCGACCCAACGGAGCTGGCGATACGGCGGGCGCCGGCCGCAGGCTCGAGGAGGAAGACAATGGCTGTCGATCCCGGCAAGCTCGAGCAGTTCGTCGGCAAAGCGATTGGCGATCTCGGCGCCGCATTGAGCGCCGCCCTCGTGGTCATTGGTGACAAGCTCGGCCTCTACAAGGCGATGGCGGACGCGGGCCCGCTACTGCCCGCCGAGTTGGCCGGGCGCACGGCAACAGCCGAACGCTACGTGCGGGAATGGCTGAACGCGCAAGCCGCCGCCGGTTACGTCAACTACGACGCCAACACCGGGCGCTACTTCCTGTCGGAAGAACAAGCGGTGGCTCTGGTGGACGAGAGCAGCCCGGCCTGCGTCCTCGGTGGCTTTCAGGCAATGACCGCGGCGATGAAAGCCGAGCCCAAAATCAGCGAGGGGTTTCGGACCGGCCGCGGTGTCGGCTGGCACGAGCACGATCCCGGCTTGTTCCAGGGTACGGAACGCTTCTTCCGCCCCGGCTACGCGGCCAATCTGGTGAGCGCCTGGATTCCCGCACTGGACGACGTCGAAGCGAAGCTGCAAGCCGGGGCGCGGGTTGCCGATGTTGGCTGCGGTCACGGCGTTTCGACCATGCTGATGGCCCGGGCCTACCCGAAGTCCACGGTGGTCGGCTTCGACTACCACGCGCCGTCGATCGAGCGCGCCCGCCAACTGGCCACGGAGGCCGGACTCGGCGAGCGTGTCGGCTTCGCGGTCGCGCCAGCGAAAAGCTATCCGGGCCGCGACTACGATTTGGTGACCTTCTTCGATTGCTTGCACGACATGGGCGATCCCGTCGGCGCGGCGGCGCACGTACGGTCGACGCTCAAGCCGGACGGCACCTGGATGCTGGTCGAGCCGTTTGCCAACGACCGGCCGGAAGATAATTTCAACCCGGTCGGCCGCGTCTTCTATTCGGCGTCCACGCTCATCTGCACGCCGGCCTCGCTGGCGCAGGAAGTCGGGTTGGCGCTGGGCGCACAAGCGGGCGAAGCGCGCTTGCGCGAGGTGGTTCTGAAGGCGGGCTTCACGCGCGTCCGCCGCGCCACCCAGACGCCGTTCAACCTGGTGCTCGAAGTGCGTCCGTAAGAGGGACTCACGCAAGAGGGATTCACGCAGAGCCGCGGAGGGACACGGACCAGCGGTGGCGAAATGCGGAACATGACACCCTCGATTTGATTCTCTTGTTCTCTTCCGGCTTCTCTCTGCGTTCGCTGCGTCTCTGCGCGAGTCATTCTCTCTTTTCGTGGCTGCACCATTTGGCTTGCACCATGAGTGCGCCGTCGCCTAGAGTCCGGCTCGCACAACGGAAGGGGATAAACGTGGAGACAAGCGTATTCGCACAATCGGGGACCTATCGATGGCACTTGGCACTGCCGGCCATGCTGGCGGCGCTACTGACACTGGCGGCGTGCGGCGAGGACACGGTGCCCGTCGCCAACACGGCGGCAAACGACACCGTCGTGCAGAGCAGCGTCTCGGTTCCCGGCAGCATTCCGCCGGCGAATCCCGAGACCAATGCCTCGACTCCGCCGGAGCTGAATCATGGCTATGCGCAGGTGTATCAGCTTGCGGGTGTCAGTGACGCGGCGATCACGAAGGTGCTCGTCATGATGCCGGGATTTCTCGGCGGGGCGAATGACTTCAACTATCTCGGCCAACGCATCGTGCTGCGCAGTCACGGCGCCACCGCCGTATGGGCCGTGGATCGGCGCTCGAACGCGCTCGAAGATCAGACCGGCCTCGATGCGGCGGAGGCGGCGAAGAATCCGGACATTGCCAAGAACTACTACTTCCATGGCGCCGCGATCGACGGCAAGACCTTCGCCGGCTTCATCGACGGGAAGACGATCTCCTATGCAGCAGAATGGGGAATCAAGGCAACCATCGAAGATCTCGATGCGTTGATCAGCGCCGCCATCGCGCGCTATCCACATGCAGCCATCATTCTCGGGGGGCATTCGCTCGGCGGTTCCATCGTGCCGATCTATGCGGCGTGGAATTTTGGTGACCACAGCGGCTTCGAACGCTTGTCAGGACTGGTGCTCCTCGAAGGCGCGCCGAACCCGCAGGATCCGACCGAGATTCCCAAGCAGAGCGCCTACGAGCAAAGCGGCCTCAACGTCGGTGGCAGCCGCGCGAGTGTGCACTCGCTGCGCAGCGGCGATCCGGTGGTGAGCTTGAAGCCATTTGTCACGACCGATCTCTTCGTGACCGCCGAGATCCTCGGCATGCGCGTGAGCTCGCTCGTCGGGGCGGGGCAAGAGCCCAGTCCCGATGCCGATTTGATCACCAGCTTCTTCACACTGCTGTTCGGCTTGCCAACGGTGCCGCCGGGGACGAATAGCGCCGCACTGGGTTTCGGCTTCGACAACGACTACGAGCCGCTGTCATTCGCGCGCGTCTCCATGGGTGAAGCCATTGGGCCAGTCGGGCCAAACCCGAATGCCGCGTTCTTGAGCGGCTTCGTCGGTCCCAATGACCATCTGCTCGCCCCGATCGACGCGCAGGCCATGTACGACTGGACGCCGGCGGTCGAGCAGGCGGTACCCGAACCCACCGACATGCAGACGTTTGCGCACATCTTGTTCGCCGGGCCGACCAATTTCATCGAGTGGTACTTCCCGGCGCGGCTGACCCTCGACGTCGGCGTGACGGACAGCCTGAATGTCCAGCCCACCGGCGACTGGCGCAAGGACGTCTACGGTCTCGCCGTCACCGAAAACGCGCGGGTCGACGTTCCGGTCTTCGCGGTCGGCGGCAGCAAAGGCCTGGTGCCGGACCTCGGCGCCTATGATCCGTATCGCCAGTCGATCGCCCCAGTGCTGCGCAACGGCACGCGCCGTGACGCCGTCGACGCGGGATTCCAGACGCGCCTCATGCCGAACTATGTTCACCTCGACGTCATTACGGCGCGCGATGAGGGCGAAGGCAATGGCGAGTTTGCGGCACTGGTCGATTGGATGGATACGGCGGTGCGGCTGGCGCCGAAGAAGTGATGTGAAGAAGTGATGAGTGACAAGTGATGAGTGACGAGTGGGGCGGCGGTTTCAACCGCCAGGCCCGCCTGATGTTTGCTCCACCTGATGTTTCCCGGCTTAGCCGCGTTCATCCGCGCGGCGATTCCCACATCTCTTTTCGGCTGAGCTGGCGCAGGCGCTCGACCAAGTCATCGACCGTCGCGTGCATGAACGTCGTGCGTGCACGCACCGTTTGCGTTGCGATCCGCGCGCTGCGCATGTGCTCGGTAATTTCCGCCTCGAAGTGATCCAACGCTTGCCGCACCGGTGGCCCGCAGCGTGTCCAATCGCGTTCAACCATCGTCTGCAGATGCTTGAACTGCCACCACAGCGAGGCGTCGGAGGCCTGGGCGCCGCCGCCGGTTAGCACCATGGGAATTTCACCATCGACATAGAGCGGGATGAACGCGCCGACGCACGGTGAGCCGAAGCTCGCCCAATAGGTGAGCGGCTCGTCAACATCGGCCGGGATGCGGGCAATCATGCTGGCCGTCGTGGTGCCGACGGGCTCGGCGTGCATGCAGACGCTGAAGTACTGCTCGTCGGCAGGCGTGAGATCCGTGGACGGCGTCGGTCGTCCGTAGTGATCGCGCAACGTGCACTTCAGGGAGCCGACGCTGATGTTGCCCCGATGATGATCGAGCAACTCGCAGGTGCGACGATGGCGGCCACTGGAGATCGCCTCGGGCACGACACTGGTATCGCGATACGCCTCGGCAAAGCTGAAGCGTTCGTCGCGCGCCTCGCTCCACCAGCCGGCGTCGAGGGCATGCTCGATGGCGCCGTCAGAGAGCGCGTCCCAATCAGCGCCGATGGTCAGGTGATTCGACAGGCTGCCGACCGCCTCGATGCGGCGCGTCGCCCACTGGCGGTCCGAGGTCTCGAGGGCGTATGCCGTCTGTCGATCGGCAACCAGGAAGGAGTTGTGGTACGGCCAGTCCGTGTCGCCGTAGCCCGAGCCGCCCTGGCCATGCTTCTCGATGAGCGCGGTCATGATCTCGACCGCGTGCTCTGCGGTGCGGCTGCGTTCGAGACCGAGGCGCACCAGGTCCATGCCGATGAGCCCCACCGCCGCCAAGGGGTCGCGGCTGAACACGGTGTGGTTGCCGACGGCGACGCCGTGCTCGTTGAGCCCATGCTCGAAGCCCCAGCACCAGAACGGCCGTGAGCCGATCACCCGCGCCGTCTCTGCAACCTGCGGAATCTCGATGTGCGTGCAACGCAGCCGCGTCCCCGCGGCATGCGACCTTCGCGGTTGCTGCAGCAACGGCTGCGATTCAGACGCTGGCCGGTCGCTGTTCTTGGCGAACAAGACCGTGCCGTCCGCGGTGGCGTGGTGCAGTGCAACGAGCGAATCGCACGCGAGCCGCGATGATGTCCGGCAGTATGCAGCCAAGGCCATCACAGGTCCTCATACCTGGACGCGCGGCGCAAGAGAAGGACCCGGTCGAAGTCGGAACGACGGCGATCCCAACACGACAGAGACGGAACCGAGCCGGAAAAAAGAATGGAAAACCGGGAATGGAGAACCGGCAAATGGAACGGCAGACCTATTGGCCCGTTTTCCATTCTCGGTTTCCCGTTCCCGGTTTTCCATTCTCCTTCCGCTGCGAGCAGATATTTCCACTGAGCGACGCTCGCCTTTGGCCTGCCTTGGTGATCTTGGTGTCCGGGTGGGTGTTCTTTCTCTCATCAGGAGCAGACCAGCCCACCATCCTGTTGCAGCCCCATTGCGATATGATAAGGGTCGCCGCCGGATCGGGGAGGAGTGATGCGACTTCCGAAATGGTCAGTGCTCGGCGTAGGCGCGCTCTTGGTGATGACGCCGTTGCTGATGGGCCTGGGCAGTACCGGTGGGCGCGACGTCATCCATCCCGCCGTCGATTTCCGCGCGACCCTGGTCGACCGGGACGGGACCTCAGTCGAAGTGAACCGCCTCAATATCGGCGGCGATGTCCAGCTGGAAGGCGACATGGGCCGTGGCAGCCTGCGGATCGCTTTCGACAACATCAAGCGCATCGAGCTGGACGCCAACTCCCACGACTACAGCAAGGCGACGGTGCTGCTGAAAAATGGCGAGTCGGTTAGCTTGCGCATCCGCAACTCGCTGATGATCTACGGCCAGACGGCAGTCGGGATCTACCAGATCCGTGCCCGCGATCTGCAAACCATTCAGTTCCAATCGTGAGGCCTGCGGCCCGCGGGCCTGCGGCCGGCGTCTTTTCTATGGCCCGGGCCTGCGGCCAGCGTCTCTCTATGGACCGCTCCCGTTGGTCGCTAGGGTCAGCTTTACACGCGCAATTGTCGATGGGTGCGTCGGACGGCTCCCGGCCCCAGGGCGATGCCCTGGGCTATCGCTTGCCGCCCTTTCAGGGCTGAAGGCGAACAGATTGTGATGCGGAAGGACGACCGCCCTGAAGGGGCGGCAAGCCGTCAGCCCGGGGCATCGCCCCGGGTGAGGGCGCGACGGCCGCGTACAAGACCGCTAAGGGCTGCCAAGTCTGAACCGTCGCTGAACACGATGTGGCGAGCGTTCCCACGCGTCTACCTCCTGGCATTGTGCCTCGCCCTGTGCTGCATCGCGACGCCGGCGCTGGCGATCGACGTCAAACTGTGGCCGCTGATCGACTATCACCACGACGAGTCGGGAACGTCGCTCCACCTCCTCGGCCCACTGTTCGCCTATGAAACCGGAGACGGCGCCTCGACACTCACCGTCCGGCCCTTGTTCTCCTACACGCGCGGGCCGCGGGCGCACGACAACGAGCTCGCCCTGCTCTATCCCATCGTCGTGTCGCGCTGGGACAGCGAGCAGACGGAGTGGCGGTTCTTCGGCCTCATCAGCTACACGACCGAACCGGCGCGCCATCCCGACGAGTGGGACGAACGTTTCACGGCGTTTCCGTTCGTCTTCTACCGCTACAGCCGCACCCGCGGCACGTCGCTCTCGGTGCTCCCCTTTTATGCCGATGTGCACGACTTCTTCGGCTACGAACGCGTGCGCATGATCGCCTTCCCGCTGTACCTTGACCTGCAGGAACCGCTGAGCGAGCACACGTGGATGCCGTTTCCCTTCGTGTCATGGGCGGGTGGCACGCTCGGCCGCGGCTGGCGCGTCTTTCCGTTCTACGGCTGGAACCAGGACGGCGAGACCAACCGCTTCATGTACGTAATGTGGCCGTTCTACATTTCGGACGAGCGTCACTTCACCCGGCCGGAGCGTGAGGCGCGCCTGATCCTCTTCCCGTTTTACGCGAGCATCGAGTCGCTGACCCTGCACAGCCGCGCCTTCGGCTTGCTCACGCATACGATCGACGACACCAAGCACACCGACACCTGGGGCTTCCCCTGGCCGTTCTGGCTGTCGCAGCGCGACCTGCAAACGGGGGAACGGACGGGGCTGCGTCTGGCGCCGTTTTATGAAGACACGCATTTCGGCGATCTGCACAGCCACTTCGTCCTGTGGCCGCTCTTCCGCTGGAGCACACAGGAGGTCGACGACTATCGGCACACGCGGAGCGACGTCTTGCTCGTTATGTATCGCAACATCGAGGACACGCAGCTCACGCGCCAACATCACCGTCATCTACGCACGCTGTTTCCGTTCTTCCGCGCCTCGGAGACGGACGATGCCAGCGAATTCTCGACGCTCGCCACCTTCGACGCGTTGTTTCCGCGCAACCCGACAATTCGGCAGCTGTACGCACCGCTGTGGCAGCTGTACACCCGCAGTCAGGACGGCGCGCAGCCGGCGCGCTGGAGCCTGTTGTGGGATCTGGTATCCTCCGACGGCACACGGGTTCGCTATCCCGTACAGCTCGACCTCTCGCGGTAACGCGCATGTCCGCCAACGACGACGTCATCACGCAGCCGCTGCCCACACGCCAGGCGCCGCTGCCGCCGGCGGCACACGACCCGGGGTTCCTCGGGCGCCTCGGCCATTCGCTGCTCGACGTCTTCCAAATTCTCGGCGAGGGCGTCTTCATTTTCTTCGCCACGCTGCGCCGGCTGCGCATCACCGGGCGCACCTGGTCGCGCACCATGACGCAGCTGGTGCGCATCGGCACCGACACGGTGCCGCTGGCGTTTCTCGTCTCGTTGTTCGTCGGCATGGTGCTGGTCGTGCAGGCCGCCGACCAACTGCAGCAGTACACGCAGGAGATCCTCGGCTCCATCGTCGGTCTGGCGATGACCAAAGAGCTCGGCCCGGTAATCATGGGCTTTCTCATCGCCGGCCGCGTCGGCTCATCGGTCGCCGCCGAGATCGGCTCCATGAACGTCAACGACGAGATCAACGCACTACGCACCATGGATATCGACCCGATTCTGTTCCTCTCCGTGCCGCGCTTCATCGCCATGGTTCTGGCCCTGCCGATGCTCGTGCTCTACGCCGATGTCATCGGCATCGCCGGCGGCGCCATTGTGGTCGCCGCAGACCCGGCGATGAAAATCAGCGTTCATCAGTACCTCGACAACCTGACGCAATGGATCAACTTCAAGGACATCGTCGTCGGGCTCATCAAAGCCTTCGCCTTCGCGGTCATCGTCTCGGTGATCGGCTGCACCTTCGGCTTCCGCACCAAGGGCGGCTCTGAAGGCGTTGCCGTGTCGACAACGGCAGCCGTCGTGTGGAGCTTCGTCCTCATCATCATCTTCGACTACATCATCGTGCGGATGGCGATCCTGTTCTGAGCCTGACGCGACACAAGAAGATCACCACGGAAACACGGAGGCACGGAGAGGACGAGGAATTCTAAGAGGCGGAGGATGGATTGCTGCACCGACATTCCAAGAGAGGCTTCGAGGATTTCCTTCTTTGAAAGGCGCCGATCTCCGTGCCTCCGTGATAATTCCCGTTTTTTCTGATGAGTGCCCATGACCGAGCTACGCGGGGTCGCTATCGACATCACCGGACTGCACAAGTCCTTCAACGGCCATGCGGTGCTGCAGGGAGTTGACCTGCACATTCAGGCCGGGGAGATCATGGTCATCGTCGGCGGCAGCGGCGAGGGAAAATCCGTGTTGCTGCGGCACATCGCCGGCCTCGAGAGGGCTGACGCCGGCACCATTCGGCTGAATGATACCGACCTGCAGGTGTATCTGCGGCTGCCGCCGGAGCAGAAGCCATTTCGGTTGTCGATGGTGTTCCAAAGCAGCGCGCTGCTCAACTCGCTGACGGTGGCGGAGAACGTCAGCCTCCGTCTGAAGGAACACCGCACGCATTCGCGCCAGGAGATCGATCGCATTGTGACCACCTGCCTCGAGCAGGTCGATCTGGCCGGAACCGAAAACCAGCTCCCCAGCGAGCTCAGCGGCGGCATGCGCAAGCGCGTCGCCATCGCGCGCGCCCTGGCTGTCGAGCCGCAGGTCATCCTGTACGACGAGCCGACGGCGGACCTCGACCCGATCTTGACGGTGCAGATCGGACAGTTGGTAAAACGCATCCAGCAGACACGCGGCGCCACGCAAGTCGTGGTGGCGCACAACCTGGCGTTGGCGACGGAGATCGGCACGCACATCGCGGTGCTGCGCGGCGGGCAGATCGTCGATCATCAATCCGCCGAGGCCTTCGGCCGCAGCACCAACCCATTCACGCAAGAGTTTCTTCGCGCCGCGAATTTGCGGCTATAGGGCCTGCGGCCGGCGTCTCTTCTATGGACCGCTCCCCCCTTCGGGGAGCCTCAGGGCAGGATTGGTCGCTATGGGGTGCCGTCGTAAAAACTTGACTCAAACGTAACACGTTGCCAAGAGCAAGGACCGTAAGGAGAGCTGCCATGTCCAATGAACAGAAAGTCGGCTTCTTTTTCGTTGTCGGTATCGCGCTGGTGGTGCTGGCGATCGAGATGACGGTCGGCATCGGCCTGTTTACGCCGACGTATCATCTCTTCGTCAACTATCCCGACGTCGGCGGCCTGCAGACCGGCGATACGGTGCAGGTCGCCGGCTTGAAGCTCGGGCGAGTGGACCAGATCGCCCTGCAGGCCGACGGGGTGCGCGTGCAATTGCGCCTGGACAGCAAAGCCGTCGTGCACCGCGATTCCATCGCACGGCTCGATTACCAAGCGCTCAGCGGCACGCGCTTCATCGCCATCTCGCTCGGCACCCCGAACACGCCGGCGCTGAAGGACGGCGATACGCTCGAAGGGCAGACACCGCTCGGGATTACGCAGATGGTCGACGAGATGCAGAGCGTCGCCCACAGTGTCCAGGGGCTGGCGGAGTCGCTCAATGAGAACCAGGACCGCGTGCTCAAGAGCATCAACGCCATGATCGATGAGAATCGCGGCACGGTGCAGCACGCGCTGGAAAATCTCGACTCGATCACCGCCAAGCTCGATCGCGGCGACGGCACCATGGCGAAGCTGCTCAACGACGGCAGTCTCTACGATCGCGCCAACGCAGCGATGACCGATCTGCAGAAGGTGACCGACCGCCTGGCAAGCGGCAAAGGCGACCTCGGCCGTCTGGTGAACGGCGACGGCGCGCTCTACGACGAGGTCCGTGAAACCGTGGCGAGCCTCAACACCACGGCGGCGAACCTGGAAGTCGTGTCGAACCAAATCCGCAACGGCGAAGGCACCATCGGCCGCATGGTCAATGACGATGCGCTGTATCAAGAAGCCGAAGACGCCGTCCGCGGCCTCGACCGCGCCACCGCGGGGATCGAAGATGCGGCGCCGATTTCGGTGCTGGGGACGTTGGTGACCACGTTATTCTGAGGCGGCCGTCGCTGACGCGAGTTGTATTCATTCAACGACCAGCTCCGTCAACGCTTGTGGGGATGCGCTTCCACTGCCCGCGCTTTTCGCTGCACGCGTTTCCTGCTAAGCGCGGCACCGTATGACTCGACCGCTCACACGCCCGATCGTGCAATCGATGCACGGCTACGTCCCCGGCGAACAGCCGCAGGACCGCCGCTACATCAAGCTCAACACCAACGAGAATCCGTATCCGCCGTCGCCACGCGTCATTGAAGCGGTACGCGCCGCGGCCACTGAAGATCTACGGCTCTATCCCGACCCGCTCGCCAATGTCCTGCGCGACCGTGCCGCCGCCGACTATGGCATGCGCCGCGAGAACATCCTCGTCGGCAACGGCTCCGATGATCTCCTCGGGCTCATTCTCCGGGCTTGCGTCGGTGTCGCCGACCGCGTCGTCTATCCCTGCCCCACCTACAGCCTCTACGACACGCTGGTCACCATTCAGGAAGGCGAGTCGGTGCAGGTGCCCTACCCTGCCGACTTTTCACTGCCCGCTGGACTGGCCAAGGCCGGCGGGCGGGTGACGTTCGTCTGCCACCCCAACTCGCCATCCGGAACCCCGGTGCCGATCGACGTCATCGACACGCTGGCGCGGCGGGTCAGCGGCCTGCTGGTGGTCGACGAAGCCTACGTGGACTTCGCCGACGCCAATGCCCTGGCGCTCGTGCACCAGCACGACAACATCATCGTGTTGCGCACCTTTTCGAAATCCTTCTCGCTCGCCGGCATGCGCATCGGCCTGGCGTTCGGCGCGCCGCCGCTCATCGAGGCGCTCATGAAGGTGAAGGATTCGTACAACGTCACTCGCCTGAGCATCGTCGCGGCGACCGCTGCTCTGGATGACTGCACCTGGATGCGCGCCAACGTGACGCGCATTCGTGCGACACGCGCCCGCCTGAGCAACGGCCTGCGCGCACACGGCTTCACGGTCCTACCGAGTCATTCCAATTTCGTCCTGGCGCGCCACCCGGGGAAATCCCTGGAAGGCGTGTACGCCGCACTCAAGACGCGTGGCATTCTGGTCCGCTACTTCGCCACGCCGGAGCTGTTCGACGCCTTGCGCATCACCGTCGGGACCGACACGGAAATCGACACGCTCCTCGAAAAGCTTAGAGAGATTCCGCTGCTGTAACTGCACCCGGGGGCTGGAAGCCCCGGCTTAAGACAGCCAAGCCGACTGAAGCCGGCTCCCCGCCCCCCAAACGGCGCCGCTGCGTCAATCCTGATCGGGCTCGCCCTCGCCGACCGGTTCGTCTTCAACCGCGTCACCCTCCGGAGGTTGTTGCACCTGCGCGGCGGGAGCGGCCGGAGCCGCCGGGGTGCCGGCGCCGACAGTCGGCGTTGGCTGTTGGATGAAATCCTGCGCCTGCTTGTTGAGCCGGGTCATGAGGTAATCGCGCACCAGGAACACCGTCGGGGCACCTTCGGCCATACCGGTGAATTCCTTCTTGCCTTCGGCATTGGGACGCGGCGCCAGCAGCAGCGTACCGAGCTTCTGCTGGTTGTCGCCGATCACCGTCAACGCCAGCGACGGCTGGTCCAGTCCGAACTGCGCGAGGTCGGCGGGATGATCGGCGACCACTTCATAGCCCTTGAGATCGTGCACGTCGCCGAGAAACTGGTTGAGTGCTTGCTCGTTCGGTTTGCCGGGGTTGCCGTCGACATGCCATTGCTTGTCTTCGCCGCGCACCAGCTTGAAATCGCCGCCCGCCTTGTGTTTCACCTCAACGGCGCTGATCTTGTCGCGATCGAACGCCAGGAGGGTCTTGTCGCGGAAGTCGCCAACCGGCTTGTCAAGATCGCGGTAGACCCAGTCACTGACCGTGTACACGGTTGGCTGACCGCTCACCTGCACGTAGAGCTCGTTCTTCTCGCCTTGCTTGCCGATCAGCACCTGCTTTTCGGTGGTGTCCTTGCCACCCTTGCCGATCGTCACCGTCACCCGCAGCCGCGGGTTGTCCAACCCGTAGGTGGCAAGATCCGTGGCGGCGTCCGGCGGAAAATCCGTCGCGCGCATCGAGCGCAGCGTCGACAGGAAGCTGCGAATCGTGACCGCGTCGCCCGGCCAGGATTCCGGCTTGTCGACGCGCCAGTTGCCGTCCTGGCGCACCAGCTCGATGTCCTTGTCGGCGCCGCTGATCTGGATTTTCTGTACGTCGTCGTCGTTGTAGGTGAGGATCGTCTTGTCGCGCAGGTCGTTGACCTTCTTATCCATCCCGGCACGGAAAGCCGAGTTGGTGAGCACGATCTTCTTGTCGTCGGCGCGCTCCACATAGGTTGACGCGCCCACCGGCGTGTTCTTTCCGACCAGGATCGCGGGCAGCGCTTTGTCCTTCACCTTGACCGTGACCGTCACCAGCGGCTTGTCCAAGCCGTACTGCGACAGATCACCCGAGGTCTCAGTCAGCTCCTTCTTCACCTCGCACTCGGCGATGGCATTGACCAGGTTCTTGACCGTGGTGGTGTCGGCCAGGGTGTCCAAAGGCTTGGTGAGCCGCCACTCCTCGCCCACCTTCTTGAGCGCAATCTCGCGGTCGGGGTAGGCCAACGTGACCTCGGTAGCGTCGTCGGCCTTGAAGTCGATGAGCGTCTTCTTCTTCGCCTCTTCCTGCGCCTTCGGATACTCGATCCAATAGACGTAAGCGCCGAGGCCGAGGAGCAAGACAACGAGAATGATGGTGCTGCGGAAGCGCATGATTCTCACGCAACGGTGCAAAACCGCAAAGAGAGGCGCACCGCCTGCGGACAGCAAACGCTTGCGAAGCTCACTCTAACGGAGGGTGAGTTGGAGTTCTTGGTGTTCTCTGCGCCTTGTCCTTTGCGCCGTTGCGGCTTTGCGCGAGCCATCTTCCTACTCGCGGCGCCACCAGACGGCGATACCGGCGATGAGCAGCAGCTCGGGAATCAGCAGCACGGACAGGTAGAAGATCACCGTTCCCTGGTCGGCGCTGAACTGCACGCGCGAGGCGCGCACGCCGCGGGGACGGATCGACACGAGGTCCGACTGGCCGACCAGCCAGCCAATGGTATTCATCAACAGGTCGCGATTGTAGTACGTACCTTCCATCTCGCGATTCTGCGCAAACTCGACGCTGCCGAAAACCGCCAGGCGCGTCGTGCCCTCCTTGCCGGGGGTCGTCTGCTTGAGGTCGGCATTGACGACCACGGCAACCGGCACGGGGCCTTTCGTGTCCGGGTCGTCGAGCTTCGCCTCGCTGCGTTGGAACAATCCATCGAGATCCGTTTCGCCCCAACTCGACGGGCTAGTCTTCACCAACTCGACCGCTTGCAGCCCTTGCTTGCCCGCGGTCTCCGCGTGCACCGAGCGGGTCATCGGGAAGATCGTACGCTGCTTGAAGTCGCGAGTGATCTCGTGGGCCGCGTAGGTGTTGACCAGCGGCGACAGGCCGAGCGCCGGCCCCTGGAAGAGACGCACCACCTGATCGACGACGACGTCGTTCCCGACCTTGACGCCCCACTTGGCGAGCAGCGGCTCGAACTCGCTGCCTTTCTGCGGTGGGAGCAAGATGAGCACCCGGCCGCCGCCGTCCATGTAGCTATCGACGGCCTTCAGCTCACTTTCGAGGTACGGCTTCTGTGGGCCGGCGATCAGCAGCACCGAGCAATCCTCGGGCACCTTCTCCATCGACGCCAGCAGGATTTTCTTCACCTCGTAGTTCTCGTTCGTCAACCCCTGCTTCAGGCTGGCCAGGCCGTGCGCATCCTGGACATCGTCGACATCCGACTCGCCGTGGCCCTCGACCGTGCATACCGTCTTGCGCGTGGTGCGCGTCACCTTGATGATCGCGTTGGTGATGCTCTCTTCCGTCGGCTGCGAGATGGTGGTCGACTCCTTGCCGTACTCGAAGCGCACCGTGTTGTAGGCCGTGATGTGGTACTTCTCCGCAAGCTCGGGCTGGCGGTCGGGGTCGATCATCTCGAACTTCAGCTTCGGCGATTGGTAGGCAAAGCTTTGCAGCAGGTCGCGCAGCTCGGGATTAATACCGCCTTCGACGAACGCCTGAATTTGCAGATCGTCCTGGAGATTCTTGACGACGCTGATCGACTGCGGCGAGAGACTGAAGACCTGCTGCTCGGTCAGATCGAAGCGGTGATGGTGGCGGATCGAGATGTAGTTTACCAAACCCAGAATCGCCAGGAATACCGCCGAGCTGACGACCACGTTGGCGCCATATTTCGTCGAGCGCTCGCTGACCACGCCGCGCAGGTGCTCAAGGCCGGCGCTCAGGTAGGCGATGACCGCGAACAGCCCGAAGAGGCCGTTGACGAAGATGTAGAGCACGTCGACGCCGGAATGCGCGCGGGTCAACAGCGCGGCGACCCCCGCGAACAACAGCAGGACCAGACCGATGAGACCGAGGAGCGAGTTGTTGCGGCGCACGCGTTATCTCCAGCGCACGGATTCAACCGAGCGGTGCGTCAGGAACAGGCAGAGGAAGATCACGCTCAGGAAGTAGCCAACATCCTTGGTATCGATGATGCCCTTGACCATCTCGCCGAAGTGCTCGGTGAGCGACAGATACTTCAGCACCGCGCCCATTACCGGACCGGCAGTGTCCGCGGGCCAGGAGATGACGTAGAACAACAGCAGCACCACCAGGCACGTCACCGCCGCAATGATCTGGTTCTCGGTGACCGACGACGTCAGCAGCCCCACCGTCGCAAACGCAATGGCCAGGAGCAGCAGCCCGAGATACCCGGATGCAATGATGCCGATCTCGGGGTTGCCGTAGGCCATCAGGATGATCGGATAGATCGCGGTGAGCCCGATCATGATGAACAAGAAGGCCACCGAGCCGAGGAATTTGCCGGCGACGATCTCCGTGATCGAGAGCGGCGACGTAATCAGCAGCTCGTAGGTTCCGCTGCGCTTTTCTTCCGCGAAGCTGCGCATGGTGATCACCGGCACCAGGATGACCAGAACGACGGACAGATTGTGCAGCAACGGGGCGATCACGAACTCGTTCAGATTGAGCCGGGTCTGCGCCTCCGGGTTGCGCATGCTCGAATAGATCTGCACCAGGAAGCTGAAGCGCGCCAGCAAATTGAAGAAGAACCAGCCGCCGAGCAGCAAGAACCCGGTAATCACGACATAGGCGATCGGGGAGACGAAATAGGAGCGTAGCTCCTTGCCGGCGATCGCCAGCGCGTTCCTCATGATGCCGCCTCCGTCGCCGACGCTTGCGCTTGCGGATCGGGCTCGTCCTTGGTGATGTAGCTCAAGAATACTTGTTCGAGGCTCATGGTTTGCGTCAAGTTGGGCAGCGTATCTTCGATGACGATGTGCCCGCGGTTGATGATGACCACCTTCTCACACAGTTGCTGCACTTCCGGCAGAATATGCGTCGAGAGGATCACGGTTCGCTCGCCGGCGAGTTCGCGCACGAGGGTGCGGATCTCGATGATCTGCCGCGGGTCCAAGCCGATGGTCGGCTCGTCGAGCACCAGGACGCTGGGGTTGTGGATCAACGCCTGCGCCAGTCCAACGCGTTGCCGGTACCCTTTCGAGAGGTGTCCCACCACGCGTTCCGTCACCTCGGTCAGCCCACACTTGCGCAGCACGCGGTCCAGACTGTCTCCCACCTCCGCCTTGGCGATGCCGCGAATCTTGGCCACGAAGCGCAGATAGCTGACCACGGTCATGTCATTGTACAGCGGCGGGTTCTCGGGCAGGTAGCCGATACGTTTGCGCACTTCGTAGGAGTCGTCGAAGATATCGTAGCCCGCGACTTTGACCGTCCCGGAGGTCGCCGGCATAAACCCGGTGATGATGCGCATCGTCGTGGTCTTCCCCGCGCCGTTCGGGCCGAGGAACCCAAGGACTTCGCCGTCGCCCGCGGTGAAGCTGATGTCGCGGATGGCGACCAGATCGCCGAAGCGTTTGGTGAGATTGCGGACTTCAATCATCGCGATCTAGGACGACATCACCAGCGGAAGATTCAACACTCAGTCTCGGAAATGCTGCGCTGTTTATCCACGGCCTTCATGATTGTCAATATCGTCCCCGACAAACCGCTGGCGCGGCACCGTCGCCGGTGCCGCAGCGACCAACAGGAAGCGGTCTCTCGTTTTCGACAACGGGTATTTCAGTGCCGACAACGTTGCGGTGTGTCAGCAGCACCACGTGACGCCCCACCTTGCGGCCGGCCGTGACGCACACTATCGGCCGCTGGCGGAACGGCTGTGCGCTCCCACGCCACTGGCAGACGACGCCAGCGGGGTCGAGCGCATGGTCACAGCGGGTTCCTTTCGCGGAAAGCCACCCGGAATCAATGAATGGCTGGCACGGCAAGCCGAGAGGGTTCGCAGCCGCGAGGAAGAGCGGCCAAGACGCCTGTGGCGGCCGGCGCCTCTTCTTATGATCGCTCCCGTTGATCGCTAGGGACTGCCAAGTCCGACCGGCTGCTGGTTACTCGTGTCCGTGACGGGCGTAAAATTTTCGATGTAGTTCACGAGCAGATAGGTTTCGTGCGGACCCGGCTTCGCCAATGCCGCGATCGGCGTCATCGGTGTGATCAGTATCGTCGCCACCGGCTGGGTTGCGGCAACTGCCCTCGCCGGCGGCGTCTTCTACGCGCTTGCCGGAATCAACCACGCCGGGCGCGGCCATCGCAACCGCCTCGAAAACGTGGCAATGACCTCGGACCTCTTCGCCGCCGTTATTCTGCTGGGATACTGCTCATGGGCCTCATCGCACTGAAGGAGTCTCTCCGCGAGGTCGCGCTGAGGTGATTGGCCGGGAAGTGATGCGTCGAAAGCTCGCACCCTCACGCCCTCCTTCTCCCACGCCGAGGTGACGCGTGGGAGAGCCACCCCCCGTGGCTTTGACGGCAAGAAGACAGCGTTGGGAAAGACACGGCACCGTCAATTGGACTCCGTGGCAGCCATTTGTTAGCGTCGCCCTTCTACCGCATGGCTGCCTCCCGTCCAGTCCTCTACCTCATCGACGCCAGCTCGTACGTCTACCGCGCCTTCTTTGCGCTGCCGCCATTGACCAGCCCGAGCGGTCTGCCGACCAACGCGGCGTACGGCTTCACGACGATGCTGATCAAGCTGCTGCGCGAGACGCAGCCGCGCTATCTCGCGGCGGTGTTCGATGCACCGGGACCGACCTTTCGCGACGACTTGTTCGCCCCGTACAAGGCCAACCGGCCGTCGATGCCCGACGAGCTCGCCGCGCAGTTTCCGCTGATCCATGAGATCGTCGCCGCCTTCGGCCTCCCGGCGCTGACCATTCCGGGCGTCGAAGCCGACGACGTTATCGGCACACTGACCGAGGCAATGACCACGCAAGCGGTCGAGACCGTGATCATTACCGGCGACAAGGACCTCATGCAGCTCGTCGGCGATCACGTGCAGCTGTGGGACACGATGCGCGACCGGCGCATCGATACCGCGGCCGTACACGCGCGTTTCGGCGTCGCCCCCGCGCAGGTGGTCGAGATCATGGGATTGATGGGCGACAGCATCGACAATATCCCCGGCGTCAAAGGCGTCGGCGAGAAAACCGCGACGACGCTCATCCAACGTTTTGGAACCATCGAGAACCTCCTCGCTCGCCTCGACGAGCTCGCTGCCGCAACCGACATTCGCGGCGCCAAACGGCTGGCGGCTCTCTTGCGCGACAATGCGGAGATCGCGCACCTGAGCCGGCAGTTGGCGGTGGTGCGGCGCGATCTTGAGATCAATTGCGCGCTAGAACGCTTCCTGTACCACGCCCCCGATTCCGACGCCTTGCGCCCCGTCTTCACCAGGCTCGGGTTTCAGAAGCTCCTCCAAGGCCTGTCACGCTCCACGCCGGCAGTCAGCGCACTGCTGCGTCACGCCGATAGCGTCGCGGATGTCGCCGCGTTCGAAGCCAACGTCCGACACAGCGGCCGGATGGCGCTGGCATGCGACACCGCGACGACGGACGATGGCCGAACCGTGGGCGTGATCGTCACCACCGACAGCACGACCCCGCTGTACGTCGCCTTGCAACCGGCATCGCCGATGAGCGCTGCGGTGCGCGCGCTGCTACGGGATGCGCGCATCGAAAAGGTCGCGCATGACCTGAAGCGGGATCTTTTGCTGCTCGCTGACGAACCCGGCGAGACGCTGGCGCCGGCGTTCGACGTCATGGTGGCCTCGTACCTCGGGGAAGCGACGGCGACGCATCGGCTCGAAGACCTGGCCACCGACCTGCTTGCCACCAACCTGTCGGTGTTTCGCGAGAGCGCCGAGACGCTCGCCAACGGGGTTTCACTGTTATGCCCGTTGCGCGCACGTCTCGCCGCCAGCCTCCACGACCGGGAGATCGAGCGTCTTTTCTTCGACCTTGAGATGCCCCTGGTCGGCGTTCTGGCGCGCATGGAGCGCCGCGGCGTCCGTGTCGATGTCGATGCCCTTGCCGCCATGAGCCGCGACATGGAGGTGCGCCTTGCCGTGCTCGAACGCGACATCTATGCGCTCGCCGGCGGCGCGTTCAATATCGCCTCCCCGGTGCAGCTGCGGGAAGTGCTGTTTGATCGTCTGCAGCTGTCGCGCCAGGGAGTACGGCGCGGCAAGACCGGGTTGTCGACCGATGTCGACGTGCTGACACGCTTGGCGGCCGACCATCCTCTGCCCGCGCAATTGCTCGAATACCGCGCTCTGGCAAAATTGAAGTCGACCTACGTCGATGCATTGCCGGCGGCGGTGAATCCGCGGACCGGACGCCTGCACACCTCCTTCAACCAAACGGTGGCCGCCACCGGGCGTCTGAGCTCGAGCGATCCCAACCTGCAGAACATCCCCATCCGCGGCGACGAGGGGAAGCGCATTCGCGCCGCCTTCATCGCGGCCGACGGCTGCCGGCTGCTCGGTGCGGACTACTCGCAGATCGAGCTCCGCCTGCTCGCCCACTTGTCGGGCGATGCCGTCCTGGTGGACGCCTTTCGCCGCGGTGACGACGTGCATGCGCGTACCGCGTCGGAGGTATTCGGGGTGCTACCCGGCGCCATCAGCGCGGAGATGCGGCGTGCCGCGAAGGTGATCAACTTCGGTATACTGTATGGCATGGGCTCACAACGGTTGGCGCGCGAGCTGCAAATTCCACTGCGTGAGGCGGAGCGCTACATTGCCAGCTACTTCGATCGCTATGCCGGCGTGCGCGCCTATCTCGACCAAACCGTGGCCGAGGCGCGTCGGCGCGGCTACGTGAGCACATTGCTCGGACGGCGACGCTCGCTGCCCGATCTCGCCAGTCGAGACCGTGGCGTCTCACAGGCGGCGGAACGCACCGCCGCCAACACCCCCATCCAGGGATCGGCGGCGGACATCATCAAGCTCGCCATGCTGGCGATCGACCGCCGGCTCTCCGTCGAAGGCCTGCAAGCGGCCATGACTTTGCAGGTCCATGACGAGCTGGTCTTCGAGGTCGCCGAGGCGGACTGTGACCGTACCGCCGCCATCGTCCGCGAAGAGATGGAGCACGTCTTTCCTCTCAACGTGCCGCTGCGCGTCGATCTCGGGGTGGGACAGAACTGGGCGGAGGTTCACTAGGTGCGCATGCCCACTCCCCTCCCGGACCGCCGATTCAACCTGGCCTATGCGCGAATCGTTTGCCGCGTCATGAATAAGCCCCCGAAAGGGCCGTCTATAGGGTGTTATCGTGGAACGTAGCGACCGAGATCTGGTTCGGGCCTGCCAACGCGGTGACAAGGAGGCGTTCAGGGAGTTAGTGGAGCGATACCAGCGAAAAATCGCATCCGTGGCAATGGGCATGGTGCACAACCAGGAGGATGCGCTGGAAATCGCACAAGAGACGTTCATCAAAGCGTATGAGAATCTCGGGCGCTTCAAAGGAGAGTCGAGCTTTTATACCTGGCTCTATCGGATCGTGGTCAATCTCTCGATCGACTTTCAACGCCGCGAGCGGCGTCACCCGACGGTGGCGCTGGAAGATCGGGCCGGTCCAACCGGAGAGGGCTATGAGGACAACCTGAAGGAGGAGCGACTAACCGAACCGTTCCAGGAAGCGCAAGCCCACGAGGTGGGGAACCGCGTCACCGAGGCGATCAACGAGTTGACCCCTGATCACAAAGCCGTCATACTTCTGCGCGAAGTTGAAGGCCTTTCGTATGATGAGATCAGCCGCGTGATGCAGTGCTCGAAGGGAACGGTGATGAGTCGCCTGCATTATGCTCGCAAGAAGCTGCAAAAACGGCTCAAAGACTGCCTGTAATCCCCGCCACCATGAGCCATGGCCTGCATCACGTTTCATCTCAGCACCAACCGGTGATCCAGGGAGGCGAGCTCAATGACCTGCCGTGAAGCGTTGAATCTCGTCCCCCTGCTCCTCGACGGCGAGCTCGAGTCCCGACAGATGCGCGCCCTGGTGATGCACAGCACGCGTTGCACGCCGTGCGAAACCGAGCTGCGACAGCTGGAGCGCCTGCAGGAAATGGTCAGCGACTCGGTGAATGCCCGCGTCGACGAGTTGGATCTCAGCAACTTCTGGCCAAACATCGAACAGCGCCTGGGGACACTCGAGCTGTCGTGGTGGCACCGCCTGCGAACCTGGTGGGACACCAGCGAGCGGCGCTGGACCGTGCAAATTCCCGCGTTCGCCGCAGCCGCCGCCGTCATCGCCGGATTGGCTCTGGTCTTCTTCTTCCGCAATCCACAAACGCTCCCCGATCCGGCGGGAGCGCAAGTGGCCGACAACACCGCGACCATCGAGCAACTCGAGACCGATGCCGATTCCGTCGCGGTGGTCAATGACCCGGAAACGCGCACCACCGCGCTGTGGCTGGTCGACGACACCGTGCCGGGGGAAACACCGTGAATCTATTCGGGCCGGTGTTGCTCGGCACCCTGGCCGCAGTTGTGGGCCTGTCGAGCGCCGGCTACGCAGAAGACAGCGCCGCCGCCGCGGTGGCGACTCCCGCGCTCAATGCCGTCGAGGTGCGCATCGGCGCCGTGCTTGCCAGCAATTCCGGAAAGGAGTTCGACGCGCGCCTGGCCTCGCTGCACCGGCAGTTCGACATCCTCTTCCCCTACTCATCGTACCGCCTCGTCAAGGAAGAGCGCCGGCAGGTACCGTGGGGCGGCAAGGCGGGGTTTGACATTCCCGGCGGGCGTTATGTTCTCGTGGTGCCGCGGGAGTTCAAGAATGATCGGGTATCGATGAAGGTCATGGTACTCGAAGGCTCGCGGCCGATCATCGACACCGTCATCGCGCTGCGCAATCACGCCACGTTTCTCATCGGTGGGCCGCGGCAACCCGACGGGGTGTTGATCCTGTCGATCGGCGCGGATACGCTGCACTGATGCTGACCCAAGTATTAGAGCTTGTCCAAAATCTCCTGGTAGGCGCGGCCGCCGTGCAACGCTTGGCGGCGTTCTGGGGACCAACCATTCCCACACCGACGCTCCTCGGTCCCTTGATGGCGATCGGCTCCGTCGTCGCGCTGGCGCTCTTGAGCGGCCTCGCCGTCGGCTCCGTCGCAACGCTGCTGGTCGCGCTGGTGGCGCTTTATCTGTTGATCACGGAAGTCTTCGGCATCACAGTCGAAGTCAACGCGCCCGCACGGGCGTAGGGCCTGCGGTGCGCGCGACCCGGGTCGCGCGCACCCTCCACGGATCTCGCGGCCTTAAGGCACTTCATCTCCCAGGGCGCTGCCCTGGGCTTTCGGCTGGCTGCCCCTCTGGCATCGTCAGACCGACGCGCCTCAGCCTTTCTTCTCGCGATAGTACGCAATCAAAATGTCGGCGATCTCCGGGCGCAGGATGCGCGCGTCGGGGCGTTCGCCATCGCCGAGCAAGGTGCGGATTTTCGATCCGGAGATTCCAACCGGCTGCTCGCCCTGGTGCAGCTCCATCAGGTCGACGCGGCCGGCGCTTTCGAAGTAGGCGGCGAAGCCGATGTTGCAGGGCTGGACGCGCAGGTCGCCGCGCAGGTTCTTGAAAATCTCCTGGGCATCGAAGTCGCCCCAGATGGGCTTGCCATCGTCGAACGGCGCATCGGCATGCTTGCGGCCGATGACGATGTCGGTGAAGCCGTGGTTCTGGCGGTAGATCGAGTGCATCACTGCTTCCTTCGGACCGCCATAGAGCATCTTGATATCGAGTCCGACGAGCTCGAACACCTCCGTCAGATCGTAGCCGCGCGCGGTCCAAAGAGCGTCGTCCTTGTCGCCCTTGCCGAGCAGCTTGCCGTCGTGCAAGGCGCGATAGCACTGCATGCGCACGCGCGCCGGCACGTCATCGCCTTTGAGCTCACCGATGAGCGGATTGAGCACGACGCCCGCAAAGTTTCCGTCACGTGTCAGGCGCTCGACGCCGGCCACCAGCGCATACTCGTGCGCGCGGTGCAGTGGGTTGCGGGTCTGGAAGGCCAGGGCGCGCTCCCAACGGCGCTCGGCAATCAGCGTGCGCGTCTGCCGCGGCGAGAGGACGAACTCCCCGTACTCGGGATCGACCACCTGCGGCAGCGCCCACAGCTCGCCGCCGACGAGCTGCGTGCGCGGGTCATCCATGATGATGTGTCCGCCGGGATGATCGGTGCGCGCGGTGCCGTAAAACTTCTCGACGTGCTTGGGCTTATCCCACTCGAAGATGCTGGAGACCCGCAGGATCGCGACGATGTCGGAGCCATACACAAGCGCTGCGGAATGGCCGACGCGCAGGCGCTGCGCTTCGTCGCCGGTGATCGGAATGGCAATCGGCGCGGTCCAGGCGTAGTGGCGGAAACCGTAGTCCAGCGCGTCGTGATCGAGCACGTAATGCCAGGTCTCCTCATCCATCGGCCCCGTGAGCGGCGAGAGCGTCCCGTCCGCGATGCGGTAGAGCGTCGACAAGTCGGCACGGTTGACCTCGATGCGCGGCAGTTGCTCTGCCTCGGCAAGAAACTGCTTACGCCGCGACAGCGGCACCGCACGCGACACCGGCGCCTCCAAACCACCATGAACCGGAACCAAATCAGGCATTCTCTGTATCTCCTCTCTCGAAATCAGTGACCGGGGGGCAGTGACAAGTGGTCAGTGACGCGTGGCAAGCTGGATGATGGCAAACACCGCCGTTGATCCTTCATAGTTAGATCCCTGATCCTTCATCACTCATCCCTGCCCTGCACAGACGGTACAGCGCGGATCCTTAATCACGTCCGTCACCCGCACATCGCCGGCGAGCACATCAACGGTCACCAGGCGACCGACGTAGCTTGGCCGCAAGCCGAGCACGAGCTTGATGGCTTCGGTAGCCAGCAACGTGCCCATGCATCCTGCCACCACAGTGCCGAGCGGCGCAGTCTCGGAGCCTACGCGCTCCAGCTGTCGCACCAGGCACTCGTAACACGGGCCATCGGTGCCGGCGCACGCGCTCATCCATCCCACGGCATCCGTGGCAGCCGCGAAGATCACGGGCACACCGGCCGCGACGCCGGCGGCATGCAGCTGCACACACGGCAGCACCGCCGCGCCCGCGCAGAGCACAACGGCAGCGCCGCGCACCGCAGCAGCGGCGTCTGACGCCAGACACGTGACCTGGCAATCGGGGGTCATCCCATCGATCGCCGCCGCAAGCGGCGGCGAGACGCGCAGGCGACCAATACCGGCTGCGGCCAAGTAGCGACCGGCCGTCGTCGCCAACTGGTCGTCGCCGCCGATCGTCACCGTCGCAGAGAGGAGCGCCGCCTGCCCGCGGCCGCCCACCTGCGGCAGGATGATCTGACGACTGTAGCGCTCGATCTGTGTATCGCTCAACATGCCCGTCCACAGCCAAAAAAGAATGCCTCGCGCAAAGATGCAAAGGCGCCAAGGACAAAGCGCCAAGAGCGCGCCCGATGCAAGGACTCAAGCTCACGGACGTGACGGGGGCGAGGGTGAGGCGAGGCGAACATTCTCCGATTCCTGCGTCTTTCTTTGCGGCTTGGCGTCTTTGCGCGAGTCTTGTCGTCGGATCGAGGCTAGCTGCGCGGGCGCTCGGCGAGCGTGGAACGTTGGCGTTCGAGCCAATCGCGCCAGCCGAACCACAGCGTCGTACTCAGATAGCGGTCGCCAAAGTCGGGAAAGATGGCCACGATCACGCCCGCGTCGATTTCACGGCCGACCTGGAGCGCCGCCGTCAACGCCGCGCCGGACGACTGCCCGACCACCAGCCCCTCTTCGTTCCCCAGCCGGTAGACGGTCTCGTAGGCCGCGTCGGTTGACACACTGATTTTCCGGTCGAGCTCGTCCTCGAGGTAGATTCCGGGAACGATGGAGCTGGCCATATGCTTGAGACCCTC
>CAZTDK010000004.1:0-29601 GCA_964611965.1 uncultured Binatia bacterium (SeqCode)
GCCCACCATCTTCGATGCGCTCGATAAGGCCGGCGTGACGTGGGGAGTGTACAGCGACGGCGGACTGCTCTCCGAGACCCTCAATTGGGACTACACCCACAAGAACACCGGCCACTTCGCCGACTTCATGAATGCGCTCGATGGAAACGACTTGCCGCAGGTCGCCTTCGTCGACGGCATCGACAATGTCGAGGACGAGCACCCCACGGCCGACGTGCAGCACGGCGAGGCGTGGACGCGCAACATCTACGAGCACGCGCTGGCCAGCCGCTATTGGAACGAGATGGCGCTCATCTGGACGTACGACGAAGCAGGCGGCTTCTTCGATCACGTGCCGCCACCGCAGCATCTCTGCGTCGCGCGGCCGCAGGACAAGGACTTTTACGAAGCAGGGGTGCGTGTGCCGCTGGTGGTGATCTCGCCCTGGGCGCGGCCGCACTACGTCTCGCACGTCGTGCAGGACCACACCGCGATCACCCGCTTTCTGGAAACCCTCTTCGGTCTCCCGGCGCTCACCGCCCGCGATGCGAACAGCGATGCGCTGCTCGACATGTTCGACTTCAAGTCGGCCGCACTCCTGGACACCCCGGAGGCGCCGGCGGCCGGCAGCGGTGGCTGCACTGAGCTCGTGCTGTCCCTCGACAAGCCGAGCTATCTGGCGGGCGAGCCGATCACCGTGACGTTCACCAACGCACCCGGCGTCAATCCGAAGGACAAGATTGCCGTCTACACCTACGGTTCGTCGGGCGCGACACTACCCACCGCTGCCGGAACCCTGCTCTCAAGCTATGTCGGCGACACCCAGACGCCCACGATTGCTCCGGTCAACGGCAGCGTGACGCTCGATATGAGCACCCTCGCCCCCGGCAAGACGTGGCCGCTCGCTCCCGGGGGATACATCGTCTACTATCTGCCCAACGCCGAATACACGGCGACGGCGTCGGTTGATTTCGACGTCCACTGACACGGTCCGTACTCAGACACCGCGCGTTTCCCGGTTTGTCAGCGCCTCACGCACGCTCGGTGACCGCTGCGGTACTGGGTCAGTTTGAGGTTTTGCTGGCAAATGAGGTTGGCGAAGCATGGCTTCGCTACTCCAAATTTGCGTGCTGGAGTAGCGAAGCCATGCTTCGCGTTTGAACCGACCCACTGCCGCCGCTGCCCTCCAACTGGCCAGCCGGCGTCGTTTTGTGTCATGATCGCGCACTTGTTTTCGAGCCCCCGATGCCGCCTTTCCCGATATCGTAAGCCGCCGCATGTCCGGCGTGGCGATCAGTCTGGTGTTACTCTCGGCGTTGCTGCATGCCGTCTGGAACTTCTTCAGCAAGGGCAGCAACGACCGCTGGGCATTTTTCTTCGGCCAGGGTATCGCGACGCTGGTGGTCTACACGCCGTTCGTCATCTGGCAATGGCCACGCACCGGAATTGATGGGCTCGGCTGGCTGTACGTCGCCGGCTCCGCTGTGACGCATGCCGGCTACGCGTTCTACTTGCTGAAGGCCTACGACGCCGGCGACCTGTCCGTCGCCTATCCGCTGAGCCGCACGGCGCCGGTGCTGGTCGCGCTGTGGGACGTGGCAACCTTGCACAACCAGCTGACGCCTGCCGGCTTCTGCGGCGTGATGCTGGCCGGCGTGGGTGCGCTGACCCTGCAGCTGCCTGCTGTGCGTGCGCATGGGCCGCGCGCTGTGCTGCGACAGCGGGTGACGCGCTACGCGCTGGTGACCGCTGTCTTCATTGCCGCCTTCACCATCTTCGACAAGCAAGGTGTCGGGCACGTCCCGCCGTTCATCTTCTTGTACCTCATCAGCTTCGGCGAGTTCACGCTCATCGGGCTGCGACTCGGGCGCGGTGCGCTTCCGCGGGTTGCCGGTGAGCTGCGCGCCAATCCCGCCCAGTTGCTGTTCACGGGGATCGCCGGCCCATTCTCATACCTCCTCATCCTCTGGGTCCTGACGACGGCGCCGGCGAGCTATGTCCTCGGCCTGCGACAGACGAGCATCGTCTTCGGCGTCCTCCTCGGGCACTTCTTCCTGGGCGAACGAGAAACGCGCTACCGCCTGGCCGGAGCGCTGATCGTCGCTGCCGGGAGCGCGCTGATCGCCGCGGCTGGTTGACAGCGATATTACCTCACGGCCGTGCGTAGATCTCGCGCAACGGGAAGTTCGGCGCGCCGGGTACGCGGATGTTGTGCGCCTGCACTTTCTCGATGCGGAACCCCGCGGCGCCGATCGCCGCCACGGTGTCGCGGTTGAGGTTGCAGCCGTCCATCATCCAGCGCCACAGCGGATTGGAGATATCTTGCAGCAGCGCGCCCGCCGGGCGTTCGCTGCGGACGTGTTCGAACAAACGCACCGGCGCGCCCGGCCGTAGCACGCGACGGAGTTCCTGCAGACCGCGAGCCGCCACGGGAACCGAGCAGAAGACCAGCGTTGCGAGCCCGGCGTCGAAGCTGTGATCGGCAAAGGGTAGCGCCTGCGCGTCGCCGTCTTGCACCGCGATACGGGCGGTTGCCGCTGCGGCACGCTGCGCCGCGAATTCGCGAAACTCGTCGAGCGGCTCAATGGCGGTGACCTCGGCACCGGCGCGGTAGTGCGCGAAGTTCAGGCCCGTGCCGCAGCCCAGCTCGAGCACCTTGCCGGTCAGATCACCGGCGAGCCGCGCGCGCACGGCTTTGACGCCACCTTTCTCCAACGGCGCGGCCAGCTCTTCGTAAAACGCCGCCATGCCGCCGCAGCGACGCGCCATCCAGCGAGTAAACAGGCTCATGCCGAATGCTCGTAGCAGGGCCGGCGGCGAGCGTCGATTCCATGGTCCCGCTGCCGCTGAAGACACACCAACGAGAACGTTGCTCTTGCGAACGCTGACAGCCTAGTTGTCGGACTTGGAAGTATGCAGCGACCCAACCGGGAGCGGTCCACACAACACGCCGGCTGCGGGTCCTAGCTCGAAGGCAGTGTTGCGATGGGCCAGTAGATGCGCACGCATGTCCCTTTCCCAAGTTCGCTTTCGATGCGCAGCGTGCCGCCATGTGCTTGCACGATGTGCTTGACGATCGCCAATCCCAAGCCGGTGCCGCCGAGCTCGCGTGAACGTGCCTTATCCACACGATAGAACCGCTCGGTAAGACGCGGCAGATCACTTCGCGGTACACCGGCGCCGGTGTCGACGACGTCGATCTCGACCCAGCTCAGTGGCGTCGTTTCCTGCTCCGCAGTCCCATGGGGCTTCGGCCCCGCGAGGCGCGCATTCACGGTCACTTCTCCACCCGACGGTGTGTACTTCACGGCGTTGTCGATGAGGTTGACCAGGACCTGCTCGACGCGGTCCGGATCGGCATTCAGCGGGGGCAGGTCGGGGGCGAGCGCGCGGTGGATCTTCACCTGCCCGCGCGCCGCTTTCTCGTGCAGGACGTCGATGGCGGCATCGACGGCGGGAGCCAGGGGCATGGCGGTGCGTTGCAGCTCGGTGCGGCCGAGCTCGAGGTCGGAAAGCGTCAGCAAGTCGTCGATGAGGCGGCCAAGGCGTTCCGAGTGCCGTTCGATGACGCCGAGAAACTTGGTGGCGAGCTCGGGGTTGTTGACGGCGCCGCTGTGCAGGGTTTCAGCGTAGCCGCGGATCGCCGTCAGCGGCGTGCGTAGCTCGTGTGAAACGTTGGCGACGAAATCGCGTCGCGTGGCCTCCAGCTTCTTCAGCTCGCTGATGTCGTGAAACACGAAGATGAACTGATCACCCATGCCAGGCGATTCGGCAATGGCGGTGGCTGTGACGCGCAGGGTCTCACGGTTGGTGCGATCGAGGGAGATCTCCCGCACCAGCGGCTGTGCGCATTCACCGCGCGTGACACTGCGCACCAGGGCATGGAGATCGGGGTCGCGGGAGATGTTGATGAGCGGCTGTCCGATTAGTTCGACGCTCGACGACGCGCCGAAGATGTGCGCGACCCGTTGGTTGGCCAACCGAATCGTGCCGCTTCGATCGATCACCAGCACGCCTTCCACCATGCTGCTGAGAACGGTTTCGAGCTTGCCCTTCTCTTCGTGCACAGCTTGCAGTTGCGTGCGCAAGCTTCTTGCCATTGCCGGCAAGTTGGATTCGAGGCGCGTGACGATGTCGTCGCCATTGGGCAGGAGTGGTGGCGGCTCGGTGCCGGCCGCCACGGCACTGGAGAAGTCCGCGAGCCGTGCCACCCGCTCCGACAATCGGCGCGCGAGAGCCAGCGCCGGCCACAGCGCCGCGAGTGCCGCGATCGCGACGCCGATCCAGATCGCCGTGCGGATCCGACGTTGTGCGTCGTGGATGGTTGCCATCCTGACCGCGAGCCGGACGATGCGTTGTTCGTCACCACGGGTTTGCCGCCACGCGCGATAGAACAGGTCGCGGTGGACGCTGGCGCTCACCCGTACTGCCTGCCCATCACCGTCACTCAGGGCGGCGCGCACCTCGGGCCGCTCGCGATGGTTCTCCAGCATCGTCGACGGCGCATCGGAATCGCCAATCACCGTGCCGTCCGAGGCGATGACAGTGATACGTGCGTCGACCTCGGAGGCCAATGCGGCACAGCGTTGGTCGAATGCCGGCCCGCGCTCATCCCAGGGGAGCAACGCCCCCACTAGATGCGCCTCGCGTAACACCCCCTCGGCGAGTGTGGCGAGGTAGAAACGCTCGACCACCGCGTCGCTGTATGCGTACAGGCTGGCGGCCACCGCGACCAATGCGATCAGATACGGTGCGAGGAGCCGGACCAAAAGGCTGGACCTGAGGAGACCGCGAAGGCTGTGCATTTCGGTCACGCTGATTCGAAGCTGCCCGCTGCGATGCAAGGCGCAGCATCTAGTCGGAAACATGGCGGGCGCAGCCCGTTAGGATCTGCGGGCGGCATCTCGCTAGAGGCTGCCAAGTTCGACAGGCTGCTAGGATGCCAGCGCACGATCGTTGAACTTGTAGCCGACCCCGCGGACGGTCAGGATGAGCTCGGGATTGGCGTCGTCGCGTTCGATACGCTTGCGCAACCGGCGGACGTGGACGTCGACGGTCCGGGGCTCGACGTGGGTGTCCTGCCCCCACACGAGATCGAGGATTTGCAGCCGGTCATAGACCCGATTGGGCGATTTCACGAAGAAGCGGAGCAGCTCGTACTCGCGCAGCGATAGGTCGGCGCGCTGCCCGTCAACAAATACTTCATAGGTGTCGAAATCGATCCGCAGGCGTCCATTCTCGTAGACCTGCTGCGGTCGTTCCACTTCGACACCGTACGCACGACGCAGCACGGCGCGGACGCGAGCGACCAGCTCGCGCGGACTGAAAGGTTTCGTGATGTAATCGTCAGCGCCGATCTCAAGCCCGACAATGCGGTCGGACTCGGCAGCTTTGGCGGTAAGCATCACGATCGGCAGGCGTTCCGTTGTCGGATCGCTGCGCAACCGCCGGCAGACGTCGAGGCCGGGAATACCCGGCAGCATCAGATCCAAGAGCACCAGCGCGGGGCGTTCCCGCCGGATAGCGCTGAGGGCCTGCTCGCCATCTTCCGCAACCGCAACGCCAAATCCTTCCTGTTGGAGGTTGAAGCGCACCAGCTCGCGGATGTCCTCCTCGTCTTCGACCACGAGGATCAGCTGCTTGTCGGCGCTGACAGGCCGTAGCGGCATCTGCATGCGATCACTCCGCACCGGTGCGGGGGCCTTCTGTTGAGGGCTCATCACCATCACACCGACGGTGGCACGCGGTCGAGGTGCCGGATGCTCTTGCCTTTCACCATGAACACCACCATCTCCCCGATGTTTGTTGCGTGATCGGCGCAACGCTCGAGATACTTGGCGATGAACAGCAGGCGAATCGCACGGGTAATGGTCTTCTGATCCTCGATCATATACGACAGCAGTTCCCGGAAGAGCTGGTCATTCAACGCATCGATCGCGTCGTCGTCGCGGCAGACCTTCAGCGCGAGATCAACGTCCTCCTGCACGAAGGCGTTGAGGCTCTCTCGCAGCATGGTCTGGGCGATAGCGGCCATGCGTGGAATATCGATGAATGGCTTGAGTTGAGGATCTTGATTCAACTCCAACGCCCGTTCGCAGAGGTTAACGGCCATATCGCCGATGCGCTCGAGGTCGGTGGTGATCTTCAGGGCGGTGGTGATGAGCCGCAGGTCTTTCGCGGCGGGTTGGTGCAAGGCCAGCAGACGCAGGCAAAGCTCGTCGATCTCCACGTCCATGCGATTGGCGGTGTGATCGCGTTCGATAGTGGTGCGGGCGAGCTCGTCGTCGCGCTCGACGAGGGCGCCGACCGCAGCGGCAATCTGTTTTTCGACGAAGCCCCCCATTTCGAGAATCTTCAAGTGGAGCTCCTTCAGCTCTGCCTCGTAATGCGGATCCGTATGCAACCGTGCTTCCACAACCATGCCTTTCTCAGCGGGTCGCACGCAGCGTCTCTTCACCGCTACGGCTCCCCGTTGGGTCGCGATGCCGTGCCGTTGCGAGAGCTCGAGTTCCGTGCAACATATTCTCAATCTCGCTCAGCCGAAGCGGCCAGTAATGTAGTCCTCGGTTTCCTTTTTCTCGGGTGTCGTGAAGATTCGCTCAGTCGGTCCGAATTCCACGAGAGTGCCGAGATAGAGGAAGGCCGTCATATCGGAGACCCGTCCTGCCTGCTGCATGTTGTGGGTCACGATAACAATCGTGTACTGCTGCTTCAGCTCATGGATCAAGGCCTCAACTTTTGCGGTAGCGATGGGATCGAGCGCCGAGCAGGGCTCGTCCATGAGAATCACATCCGGCTCGACCGCCAGCGTGCGCGCGATGCACAGGCGCTGCTGTTGGCCGCCGGAGATGCTAACCCCCGAAGCATACAGAAAATCCTTGACCTCGTCCCAGAGTGCCGCTTGCCGCAGGCTGTGCTCGACGATGCCAGCAAGGTCGTGCCGCGACTTGCGTGTACCATTCAAACGCAGGCCCGCGACGACGTTATCGAAGATCGACATGGTCGGGAACGGATTGGGGCGCTGGAACACCATGCCAATCCTCGCACGTACCTGCACCGGATCGATGCCGACGGCGTAGATATCTGCGCCGTCGAGAAGAACCTTCCCGGTGGCGTGAGCGCCGGGCACCACTTCATGCATCCGGTTGAGGCAGCGAATCAGCGTTGACTTGCCACAGCCCGATGGACCGATGATCGCCGTTACCGCACCATTCGGCACGTGAAGGCTAATCCCTTTCAACGTGTGGTGCGCTCCGAACCACGCGTTGAGGTCGATGACTTCGAGCTTGGTTTCCATATGCTACAACGCCGAGCGCATCCGCCCCCGGGTGAGAAGGCGCACCGCCAGACTCGTCAGGAAGATGAGGACCAGCAGGACCAACGCACCGGCCCATGCCTGTCGGTGCCAGTCTTCGAAGGGAGAGATCGCGTACGTATACACCTGCGCGGGAAGGGACGAGATCGGCCCCATGAGCCCGTGATTCCAGAATTGATTGCCAAACGCGGTAAACAACAACGGCGCGGTTTCGCCTGCGACACGTGCGATGGCCAACATGATTCCGGTGATGATTCCGCCGCGCGCGGTGCGCAACACTACCCACACGGTGGTCCGCCATGCCGGGACACCAAGCCCTAAGGAGGCCTCACGTAGCGAGCTGGGGACGAGCCGGACCATCTCCTCCGTCGTGCGGGTGACGATCGGCAGCATGATGACCGCCAATGCAAAACCACCAGCGTACGCGGAGAAGCTGTGCATTGGTAGGACGATGAGCGTGTAGGCATAGATGCCAATGACGATCGACGGGACGCCGGTGAGCACGTCGGCGCAAAAGCGGATCGTCGATCCGAGCCGGCGGTGGCCGTGCTCGGCAAGAAAGACACCCGCGAGGACACCGACGGGCAAGCCCATCGCGCATGCCAGGCCGATCAACGTAAGCGTGCCGACGATCGCATTCGCCATTCCGCCCCCGGGCTCGCCCACCGGCTTGGGCAACTGCGTGAAAAAATCTAGATTCAACGACGAGAAGCCCTTCATCACTAAGTATCCGAAGATCAGAACGAGCGGCAGCAACACGGCCACTGTGCACATTCCGGCAATCGCTTGGGCAAGGACATTTGATAACCGCCGACGGGCGTACGACATGCGGGCCCCCAGCATGTCGTTGGCTGGATGGGACCCCGTTGGGTCGCTGTCCGGTGCCTTTGCAAAGAGCTGACTCGCGCGCACCATTTTGGTCGATAGGACTGGCGCAGGCCTAGTCCCTCCGCCCCCCGGGTGCCGCAACGCTCCAGACCAGCAGGCGTGCGAGCACGTTGATTACCACTGTGACAAGCAACAATACCAGCCCTATCTCGATGAGGGCATGCACATACAGATCGTAGGTTGCTTCGCTGAACTCGTTGGCGATGACGCTGGCCATCGTGTTGGCCGGTGCAAACAACGACAGCGAGACATCACTGCGGTTGCCAATCACCATCGTCACCGCCATGGTCTCACCGATCGCGCGCCCAAGACCGAGCATAACAGCACCAATGATTCCAGTCCGGCCGTATGGTAGCACGGCGATGCGAATCATTTCCCACTTGGTTGCTCCGAGCGCGAGTGCCGCTTCACGCTGATCCGCAGGGACGGCCCGTAGCACCTCATGGGTCACCGACGTGATATATGGCACGATCATGACCGCCAAAACCATGGATGCCGTCAACATCCCGACTCCGTAGGCCGGCCCTTGAAAGAATGGCAAGAATCCCAATGTCGCACCGAGCGCCGGTTCGACGTACGTGCGAACGAAGGGAACGAGCACGAAAACCCCCCAAAGACCGTAGACCACGCTCGGAATCGTGGCCAGCAGCTCGACCAGAAAGGACACCGGGCTGCACAGCCACGAGGACGAGAGTTCGCTCAAAAATACCGCCGTGCCAACACTCAGCGGGACGGCCTGCAACAAGGCGAGCAACGAGGAGACGAGCGTTCCATAGATGAAAGGCCAGGCACCGAACTGCTTGAAGACAGGGTCCCAAGTCGACCCCGAGAGGAAGCCCCAGCCGAAGGTCGTAATCGAATCCGCGGATTCCCAGATCAGGACTAGAAAGATCGAAAAGAGGACGACCAGAATGGCGAGCGCAAACAGGGCAGTCACGCCGCGAAACAGTCCGTCGCCGACATTAATGCGTCGGCGCAGCGGCGTCGTAACCGCACGCGGAACGCGCAACTCATGGCTCATGACCGGTGACTTCGGAGTGGCAAGCATCGGAGACGCACGGAGCATAGCCTGATTGTGTTACGAACAGATTACGAGAGTGTTTCAAGTTGATTGCGTAGGGGTTGGAGGGGCAGCCTTCAGGCCACCCCTCCCATCATCGCGATCCTAGCGGCTACTTGCCCAAGAGTGACTTGCCCTCGCTATCGGTAACCTTTCGCAGGGCCAGCTCTTCCTTCGCAATCACCTCTTTCGGCAACGCGGCATAATGCAGATCAGGGGCAAGCGCTTGTCCGTCATGCATCATCCAACTGAGAAACTGCACGAGCTTGGCACCCTTTGTGGCATCCTTCTGTTTTTCGTACACCAGCAGCCAGGTCAGGCCGGAGATCGGGTAAGCCTTCGGACCAGGAGCATTGGTGATCGAAACGCGGAAATCTTCCGGCATGCTCTGCGCCAACGCGGCCGCAGCAACAGTGACACTCTCCAGCGAAGGGTTGACAAAGCTGCCTGCTTGGTTTTTCACTTCAGAAAAAGGCAGTTCATTGGACAGTGCATATATTAACTCAACGTAGCCGATGGAGAACGGTGTCTGCTTGACGAGGCCAGTAACACCTTCGTTACCTTTGCCGCCCAGACCGACCGGCCAGTTTACGGAGGTCGCTTTACCGACCTTATTATTCCAGTCCTTGCTCACCTTGCTCAGATAGTCAGTGAAGATATACGAGGTGCCACTACCGTCGGAGCGGTGCACGACAATAATATCGCGCGGGGGAAGATTGACGCCGGGGTTGGCGGCGGTGAGTTGCGGGTCGTTCCATTTGGTGATCTTGCCGAGAAAGATACCGGCGATCGCCTCTGGCGTGAGCTTCAGGCCGGTTTGGACCCCTTCGACGTTGTAGGTCATCACCACCGCACCCATTACGGTTGGGAAGTGCATGATGTGTCCCGGCGCGGCTTGCAGCTGCTCGTCGGTCATCGGGCCATCGGAGGCGCCAAAGTCGACCGTCTGCTCAGTAATCTGCTTGATGCCCCCGCCGCTACCGATCGATTGGTAGTTGAAGCGCACTGACCCATCGACTTGGATATACGTGTTGAACCATTTCGAATACATCGGGTACGGGAACGTAGCGCCGGCGCCGTTGAGCTGCAGCTGCGCGCTCGCCGGGCCGGCAGTGAACAAACCAAGTATACCGAAGGCGGCTGTCCAAAGCATTTTCCTCTTCATGTTCTTGTTTCTCCCTGATCGCGTGAGTACCGACCTCATCAGAACTTCAGCACTGCATCGAGCTGCAAGCGGGTGAGCGTCGAATTACCGATCAGCGGCTTACCGCTGTTGCCGTTGTTGGTCGTGGCGATGCCTGGGTCGATTGCGTTGATGAAATGCGATTTTGCGGTAAGCTGGAAGTTCTGGAACAGCTCGTAGTCGAAGCGCAGGATACTGCCTTCAACGTTCGTGCTCCCCTTCTGGACAATCTGTGACGACCGGGACTGCTGGTATTGAAAGTCGCTGTAGCTGAACAACGACACCACGGCATCCTTTTCCACGTGCTCCCAGGTATAGCTGACGCCCCAATCGCCTGGATTCTTCAAGCTGTCGTGATACCAATCCCTCTGTGCCTTGCCGATCCCGAAGCCGATCGACCAGCCGGTGTCGCGCCCCTGGGCCTGCGTATTGTTCACGAAGTCCGCCCAGAGGCCGGCGGGAATGCCGAACCCGACGGGGTTGGGAAAGTCCACCTCGGTGCCGGCGTTGATCAAGTTGAATCCGATACCGCTGCAGTGCCCTGCCTTGCAGATCCCATAGCCGGTAATCTGCTTGCCGTTCGTGATCACGTCGTTGCTGTTGGCCAGCGAGCTATTGAAGCTCGAATTGCCGGTCATGCCTGCCGGGTCGTTGAATTGGCTGATGTACTGCTGCGCAATCTTATTCATGCCCTGGAAGCTGTAGTCACCGAGGGACGCCGACCACGTTGCCGTCGATCCAACCGCCGCATCTGTCGCGACTTGCCCGCCGAGAATGTACGAATCAGCGCCATTGGCGACTTCGTTCATCTCCCACTGCACCGTATTCAGGCGGATGCTGCGCAGAAAGCCTTCCCGCTGTTCCCACAGATTCAGGGTTTCGGACGCACCCTCCGGCGCCAAGTCGTCGTCCCAGATCATCTCGGACTCTCGCGCCAGCTGGACGTTGAACTTACCAATGACGACCTGTCCCCAACCGGGCTCAAGTCCGAACGTCTTGCCCGGCTTGATGGTCATGTACGCCCAGTCGAGATTGAATGGCTTTCGCGTGAAGGTGTTTCCGTAGGTTTGATTGGTGGAGATTGGATCGTTCGGGTCACCGCTGGCCAAACGCACGGTACCTGAGATCTCGTCGGTGACGTTGGCGTTGAGGCCAATACGAGCGCGCAAACGGAACCGCGTCTGCGCATGGTAGTTGTCGCCGTAGAAGCCTTCGACGCGGTTGCGCAGATCGCCAAACGGGGTGATCACGTCCAACCATTTCGGCAACTTCGCCAAGATCGATTCGCGTCGCGAGTCCTCCGCAGCCGCTTTCTGCTTGTCTTCCTCGCGTGCCTGTTTGAGGTCCTCCTCGGTGATCAGTCCCTTCTTCAGCAAGATGTCGCCCAAATCCTTTGCGTGCGCGGCACTCGCCAGAGCGGCGAGCACCAAGACGCCGATCACATAGCCCCTTTTTCGCATTTCTGTGGATCCTCCCTTTTTGGCCGTGAAGAATACCGACGCAGAATGACGCCAGGGTTGCGGACACATTACCGTTTGATGAACGGACGATACGAAACGCTTAACCGGAGTATTGCAGTCATGTGACATGCAAGCTGGGGGACGCGGTTTCGATGATGTCAGATGACGTTCACGACAGCGTCACACCGGTGCAACTTGCGGATGGTACGGTGGTGGAGCGTGCACAGAGAGGCGGGTGCATCGTCAGAAGCTCCTGACATCTCACCCCCGGGAGGGGCTACCCCGGCCCCTCCCTTTCCAAGCTACGGCAGCTCAAGATTCTCGCCCCGGGTTTCACCTTTTGTTCGGCAATGCGTAACCGCGCCTTCAAGATCCGGCGTTATATTGCGGCGCAAGATGAGTAAGGAGAACTGAAATGGATAGTACCGCTTGGAATGAAAGCGGCGCCCAGGACCCAACGGAGATTGCGCCAGCCCGGCGCACGCCTACGGGTCACCCATCCCGCCTGAGCCCGCGTTATTGTGTAGTGCTGGCTTTGCGCGGCGTGGCACACGCCAGGGAAATCATTCGGGGCATCGTGGGCGCGAATCGTGGCGAACTGGAATGCCTGTCCGGGAACCAACTCCGACATGCCACCCGCATACATTTGCGTCTGCGTGCCGAACGCATCTACGACATTGTCACGGCGTTTGAAGCCGCCGGCTTCGATGTGGTTCGCGTGGTCACGACCGGACGCTAGGGCCTGCGGCCGGCCTCTTTTTTGTAGTCCGTTCCTTGTTGGGCCGCTGCGAATTTCCCAGTCCGACGGGCTGCTGCGCTAGCTGGGGGCCTGCATGCCACTAACTGGTTCCACCGCCGGCAAAGTTTCGGCTCCACTCGGTTTCGTCGCGGTCGTCCGCGCGGGCGCGTCGGCTTGGCGTCTTTTCGGTGCTTCTTCAGGGCGTTTTTTCATCTTTCGGGACTGTGCCGACGGCTTTCTTGCTGGAGCCTTCTTTACCGTCTTTGCGGTTGCACGCTCCGTTGCCTTGCGGGCCTTCGCCTCGGCCCTCCGCAGTGCTTTCTGGGCCTTCCGAAGCTTCTTTCGTTGACCCAGTAATTCTTTCAGTGCTGCGCGAGCCGCTGCCTCGGCTGCGCGCGCTTTTGGGTCGCCGACATCGGTCCTCTCCAAGGTCGTCAGCGCTCTGTCAAGTTGCCTGGTTCCCGCCGCGACGTTTGCCTGCGCCTTTTTCTCACGAGCGCTTGCTTTCTCACGAGCCTTGGCGACTCGCGCACGTGCTCCGCCCAGCTGATCAGCCTCGGCTGGCTCCGCGTTCTTAACTGTCCTGGAAACTGTCTTGGATTTTCTGTGATCGCCCATGGTCTCTCCCTCACTTTCTGTGACAGAACGACACGGAGCCGTGGCCCGCAATTGGGGTGGAGTCGCGTCTCCACGTGATCTGCGACTAATATGAAAGATCAGTTGCGTCAATAAGGCCTTGGCAAACCTCTTCGGTGGGCTCGGAGTCTCAGGGGGCGGCATCGTCAACTGGCGGGGCTTATATCGGCGCATTGCACCGCGCCTGCTCTTCATTACATCACGCCGCTGTCATCGGACCATCACGAGGCTGTGTCATGCTCGTTCCGACATCGGAGGACGGATGAGCGCAGCGCAGGTCCGCATGGTTTTCTACCACCTCGATCGAATGGAGTTACGATTGTGTCAGACCCTCAATCACGCGGGTCGGCGACGGTGGGTGCACGAGGTGTTTGCCACCGTCAGCCGACTCGGCGACGGGATGTTCTGGTATCTGCTGATCCTCTTCCTCGCAGCCACACAAGGCCGTGTTGGGCGGACTGCAGCTGGGCACATGGGCCTGGTGGCCGCGGCAAATGTCGTCCTGTACACGTTCATCAAGCATCGGCTGGCACGCGAACGGCCGTTTGTTTCACACACCGGCATTGCACGCGGCGCACCGGCCATGGATCGTTTCAGCTTTCCATCCGGGCACACACTGCACGCCGTTGCCTTTAGTGTGATCGGGCTCTCATATTTCCCTGATCTGGCCTGGATCTTGGTACCGTTTGTGGCGCTCACGGCGCTTTCGCGGATCGTCCTTGGCCTGCATTACCCGAGCGATGTTGTGGCTGGAGCGCTGCTGGGCCTTGCCCTTGCGTACCTGAGCTTTCACATTTGACGCGACCACGGCGCCGGAGGGGGTCGCCTTGCCGGGGGACACACCGTTCGTTGGTTCAGAGCCGGCGCCCTCCTGCATGCCCGTCTCGCTGGGCTGGTAACCGGAAGCGGTTCGCAGTAGACTGCTCTACCCGAACGATGATCCCATCCACGCCATGGCGGACCAAGTAAGCGTCCCGGAAGACACCATGCCGCATCGTCCCGTGCCAGCGCTTATCGAACAGCACGATGAACTCACGGTTGAACGCTCAATGCGCGGCGACGAGACACTCGTTGAGGTCACGCCGGTGGTCGGCGCCGCGCCGCCGCGCAGTTTGCGTGCGCCGGAGCTGTACCTCAACCGCGAGTTGACCTGGCTGGAGTTCAATCGCCGCGTGTTGCACGAGGCGCAAGACAGTCGGAATCCCCTGCTCGAACGGATAAAGTTCCTTGCCATCACTGCCTCAAATCTCGACGAGTTCTTCATGAAGCGCATCGGCGGCCTGAAGCAACAGGTCGGTGCCGGCATGCAGGATCTCACCGTCGACGGGCGCAGCCCGCAACAGCAGATTGTCGAGTGCTACGAGTGCATCCGCGAGATCGAGGGGCAGCAGGCGCTGCTCCTCAACGAATTGCGCGCTCTGCTGAAGGACCGCGACATCTGTCTGAGGACGTACGGCGAGCTCAGTGCGGATGAGCAGCAGACCCTACGCGAATCCTACTACCGCAATGTGTTTCCGTTGGTGACACCGCAAGCGATGGACCCAGCGCATCCGTTTCCGTTCGTTTCCAATCTCTCCCTGAACCTGCTGGTGACGCTGCGCTACCCGAAGGATCCGGAGCCCCTGATGTCGCGCGTCAAAGTACCGGTCGGCACGGGCATCGCGCGCTTTTTGCGGGTTGGCGAAGCGAATCATTTCGTCCCGCTCGAAGATGTGATGGCCCACAACCTCGATTTGTTGTTCCCGGCGATGGAAGTGGAGTCCTGTGAGCTCTTCCGCGTCACGCGCAACGCCAACACCGAACGTGACGAAGAAGAGGCCGACGATTTGCTCGCCATGATCGAGTCCGAACTCCGCGATCGCCGCTTCGCACCGATCGTGCGCCTCGAGGTACACGGCAGCATGAATAGCGCCCACCGCGGCATGCTCGCCTCCGAACTGGGGTTGAACGAACGTGCCGACGTATTCGACGTCGACGGTATGCTCGCGCTGCGCGACCTGATGGAAGTCGCCACCATCGATGCGCCCGCCTTGCGCGACCCGCCGCATCGACCGATCGATCACCCGCGGCTTCCGGAGTCGCGCAATATCTTTCACATCATTCGTGACGCCGGAGCGCTGCTGTTGCACCATCCGTATGAGTCTTTTTCGACCTCGGTGGAGCGGTTTCTCCGCGAGGCCAGCAAGGATCCCAAGGTCCGGGCCATCAAGATGACCCTGTACCGTACCTCGCCTGATTCGAAGATCCTGGACTACCTGTGCGAAGCCGCCCGCGATGGCAAGCAAGTCGCGGTCGTGGTGGAGCTGAAGGCGCGGTTTGACGAAGCCGCCAACATCCGCTTCGCGAATCGGCTCGAAGAATTCGGCATCCACGTAACCTATGGCGTCGTGGGCCTCAAGACACACTGCAAGGTCATCCTGGTTGTGCGCCAGGATTACAACGGGCTACGTCGCTACGCCCATATCGGCACCGGAAACTATCACCCGGGAACGGCGCGCATTTACACGGACTTCGGCCTGCTCACATGCGATGATGCGGTTGGGCAGGATCTGACAGAGCTGTTCAACTATCTCACCACAGGGTATCGGCCGAAGCGCTCCTTCCGCAAGCTGCTGCCCGCACCGACGCTGCTGAAGAAGGCGCTGCTCGCAAAAATCGATCGCGAGATCGGTGTGCACAGCGCCGCATCGCCGGGGTTGATTCAGCTCAAAACCAATGCGCTCGAGGATGCCGACATCACGGCGGCGCTGTATCGCGCTTCGCAGGCCGGCGTGAAAATCGATCTCCTGGTGCGCGATACCTGTTGCTTGCGTCCGGGCCTCCCTGGCGTGTCGGAGAACATCCGTGTGGTGAGTGTCATTGGCCGCTTCTTGGAACATGGGCGCATCTACTACTTTCGCAATGGTGGGGACGAGGAATACTACATCGGCTCGGCTGATTGCATGAAGCGCAATCTGGAAAGCCGCGTGGAAGTGGTGATCCCCATTGAAGACCCATTGTTGCGCAAGGAGCTGCGCACGGTGCTCGACACGCAGTTGAGTGGCGACCACGGAGAATGGGAAATGCAGTCCGACGGCACCTACCTGCGACATGCCCCGGACGGCGTGTTCAAGAGCAGTCAGCAGTTGCTGATCGAGTTCGCGGAGAAACAACAGCGCGAAGCGGGACGTCGAAGAAAGTTGCGGCCCAAAGGTGTCGCACGCCGCGCCACGAAGGCGTTACCGCGCGCCTGACACCGCAGCGGTATGCTTACGTTTCCGCATCCATGTGTCGGAGACGGTTGGCCAGGACACGCATGACTTCGATGGCGAAGTATGGCGTCTGCTGTACCAGGAATTGAAACCGCGTCTCGTTGATCGCCACCAGCTGACAATCCGTCTTCGCAACCGCCGTGGCACTGCGGGGTTGCCGATCGATCAATGCCATCTCCCCCAAAATGCCACCGGGGCCAACGGTCTCCACGACCTTGCCGTGAACAACGATCTCAACATCGCCCTCTTTGACGATGAACATCTCATCACCCCGTTGCCCTTCGGCAAAGATCTGTTGCCCCGCCGTGAACACTGCACAGTCTGCGGCAAATCGAACCAGATTGAGTGATGACATCGCTGTGAACCCTCGCTCGCCCAATTCCTGCTCGCCACGCGGGCACCCTGCGCCCCATCGCTTGGCAGTGATCAATTAGCGACCGTACCGAGCCAACGTTACGCAAAGGTTACGATATCGTTAACGTTGGCCGACGATCCACTGCGATCCTTGCTGACATCCCTACCGAGATGCGGATGCCGCACGTTCGGTGGTGTGGCTGTCGCGCGCCGCGACGACTTGGAACTCAGTTTCGACACCCAGCACCTCCGCGAGCAGGCCAGCACGCCGCTGTCCCTCCCAGATCTCCAGGGCGGCGTCGTCTCCGGCGGTCAGCAGCTGCAACGTCAACCGGCCGTTGCGTCGCAAGGCGCCGACATCGCGCACCACGCCGTAGTGACTCCGGTCCAGCCCGTCGGCGATGCGGAGGATCGCACTCAGCGCGCGCACCGTGCGGCGGTCGGTCTTCGAGAGGGCGGCGTAGCCGTCGTCGGCGTCTTTCGGAGCGGCCTTTTGGTGGTAGCGCGCGGTCAGGCCAATGATCTCCAACTCGTCGCGGCGAAAGCCGAGCAGCTCGCCGTTGGTAATGAGATAGTAGGAATGTCGCTGATGGTCCTTGTGACCAATGTGATGGCCCACGTCGTGCAGCCACGCGGCGCACTCCAACCATTCCCGCGTCTCGTCCGGAAGGGCGAGATCATCTTGTAGCTGGTCGAAGAGCTGCAGGGCCAGGTGGGCGACGTGTGGGCCGTGCTCGCCGGTTTCCCCGAGGTGGCGGGCCAGGCGTGCGACGCTGCGCCGCCGCGGATCGGCGAAGCGCTCGATCTCCTCGATGCCCTTGGGATGCCGGGCAATGAAGTCGAGCAACACGCCTTCGCGCAGCGCCCAGGTGCATGCCACCAGCCGTGGCGCACCGACCAAGCGCAGGATTGCATCCGCCAGGCACGCGCCAGCCGCGATCAGGTCGACGCGCTTGGCGTCCAACCCCTTGATGCGCAGCCGCTCCTCGCGGTCCGCTTTGACCAGCACCCGGCGCACGCGGGTGATGTCCTCGGCGCTCACGGTGAAGTTGTTCAGATGATTCTCCGGCGGCTCGCCGCGCGCATGGCCGGCGATCGAAACGAGATTGAGCAGTGTTCCCGACGTTCCCACCACCCGCTTCACCTGACGCTTCTTCACCCGGCTCAGGATCGGCTCCAGCTGAGCTTCAAGATAGCTGTTGAGCTGTGACAGCTCCTTGCCGGACGGCGGATCGGTATGCAGGAACTTCTAGCTGAGCCGCGCCACCCCGAGTTTGAGGCTGTGGAGCGCGACCGGCTTTTCGTCGCACACATGAATCAGCTCCACGCTGCCGCCCCCGACGTCCACAATGAGGGTTGGCTCCTTGCGCAGGTCAATCGCGTGACGCACCCCGAGGTAGACCAGTCGGGCCTCTTCGCGTCCCGGGATCACTTTGACGCGCAGGCCGACCTCGTCCTTGACGCGCTGAATGAAGTCACCGCCGTTGCTCGCCTCGCGCACCGCGCTGGTAGCGACCGCGTTGAAACGGACGACCCCCTGACGCTCCGCCAGTGTCTGAAACGCGGCGAGGGTGCGCAAGCCAACGGTCATCGCCTCGCTCGACAGGCGGCCGCTGCTCAAGCTGCGACGTCCCAACCGCACCATCTCCTTGGCACGATCGAGCACCCGGAAGCGCCCGTCCGATTCTACTTGCGCAACCACCATGTGAATGGAGTTGCTGCCGACGTCGATTGCAGCGATACGCATAGTCCGCCTCACCTCTCCTCCGCCACCTCTCCAAGACGCACTCTAGCACAAGTCTGCGTAGAAACGGCAGCCGCACATGAGCCACCGGACCTAGCGTGCGGATGATATTGCGATTAACCATCACCAGTGTGGCGCATCGATCCTTGTGTTTTGGGCGGCGACGCACGCGCTACGGCAAACGCCCGGTGCCGTCACTGACCGCTGTTCGTCGCTTGCAGAGCCGTCGTCAGCGCCGCGATGGTCACCGCGCCCCCGGCGCGTGCCTGATCCAAAACCTCCACTGCGAACCCGTACGCCACCTCGTTGGCCGCGTCGAAAAACAGGATATGATCTTCCCGCGCAGCGAACATGCGGCGCAGCCGGTCGGCCAGCTCCTCGACGGTGACGATGGTGCCATTCACCGTAATGCTCCGATTCGCCGCCACCCGCAGGACCAACGGCGGCGTCGGATCGTTGGTGAGCTCCTGCTTCTCGACCTCCTGCTTCTCCTGCTTCGGGGTGTGTATCCAGAACTTCTTGGTGAGCAGCGGCGTGATCACCATGAAGATGATCAGCAGGACGAGGACGACGTCGACCAGAGGGGTAACGTTCATCGTCGGCACGACGCCCTTGCCCTTGGTGAGGCCGACGGTCATTGCCATGGCTCAGCCCTCAGTGCCGTCGGTATGATGTGCGGGCGGTTGGCCCGAGCGGTGCCGCTCACCGACCAGCAGCGACGTACCCGGGAAGCCGACCTCCTGCGACCGCGCGAGCATCGGGCGCACGTCGCCATACGTGAGCCGGGCGTCGGCACGCAGCACCAGACGCCGGTATGGATCGAGCGCGTGCTCGGCGCTGAGGTACTCGATCGCGCCGTCGAGATCGTACTGTTGATCGTTGATGTGGTATTCGCCAGCTTTGGCAATGGTCACCTTGAGCGGATCCATCACGCCCTTCGCATCGGGATCCGGATTGAAGATCCCCGGCAGCTCCACCTGAACGTCCTGATCCATGCGCGGCGCCACGACCATGAAGATAATCAGCAGCACCAACACGACATCGACGAGCGGTGTCACATTCATGTCCGGCTGCACCTCGACCGGACGAAACTTGCGCGCCAATCTCACGCCAAGACCTCGCCGTCCGCCACGCGCCCGAACTCGGGCATTGCGGTTCGCGGCGCGCCGGCGGCACGCGCCGCGGCGCTGCCCGCGGGCCGCTCTGCCGGCGGCGCACCCTCCGTGATCCGTTCCGCCCAGTCTTCGATGGTGTCGAGCATCTGGCTCGACGCATGGTTGAGCCCGAGCTCCTCGCGCGCGATCTCGGTGGAGAGGTAGTTGAAAGCCAGCACCGCGGGGATCGCAACCGTCAATCCCAGTGCGGTCTCGATCAAGGCTTCGCTGATGCCCGCTGAAACCGACGATAGGCCGCCGGAGCCGGTGGCGGCGATGCCTTGAAACGCCGAGATGATGCCGACGACCGTGCCGAGCAAGCCGACGAACGGCGCGGTCGACCCGACCGATGCCAGCACGCTCAGGCCGCGTCGCAGGTCCGTGCCAATTTCCTCCATGAAGCGCTCCATGTGCCGTTGCGTGCGGTCGACCGGCGTCAGCCCCGAGATGTCCGCGGTTTGCCCGGCATGACGAAACGTGGTCAACCCGGCGCGGATGACCCGCGCCAGGTGACTGTGCTTCTGTCTCTCCGCTTCGGCGATCACGAAGTCGAACTTCCCGGCGTCCATTTCAGCACCGATGGCCGTCGCCAGCGCCCGCGACCCGGCGCGCGACCGGCGCAGCGTGATGATTCGCTCGATGAACACGGCAAGCGACGCCATCCCCATCATGAGGAGGACGCCGGCAACGATGATCGCCGGCGTGCCCATGTGTTGCCACATTTCCGTAACGCTGAATTGCATCGCTTGTCCTTTCTATACGGTCTCAAGCGTTTAGCTTGAACGGAATTTGAATAATTCGATATACGGTTATCGGCTGTCCTTTGTAGCGTGCCGGTTCATATTTCCAGCTCTTTACGGCCGCGACCGCGACGCTGACGAACGGCTCCTCGCCGCGCATCACTTGCACATCGGCGACGCGCCCGTCACCCAGGATGACCACCTTCAGGATCACAGTGCCCGTCTTGCCTGTGGCCCGTGCTTCTTGCGGGTATGTGGGCGCAGTGTTGCTCTTAAGCGGCAGCGGCGCCACCGCGTCTTCGGGCAGGGCGATCGCGCCCACCTGACCACCGACAACGCCATTCTTCGCGCCCCCTTCGATACCAGCCGGATCCCCGTCGCCCGCCTCACCGTACACCGCGAGCCCTTTGTCCTGGCTCGGGTCGGCCTCCTGCGGCGCCGCTTTCGGGATCTCCTTCGGTGCCACCAGCTCCTTCGGCGGCGGCGGCTTGTCGAGCTTGCGCACCTTCATGTCCTTGGGAACGACCGGAGCCGCCGCCGGCGGGGGCGCGGGCTTCGCCTCAGCCACCGGGGCGGGTGGCGGTGGCGGCGGCTCCGGTTTGGCGATCTTCTCAACGAAGGTCACGTCGACGCTTTTCTCGCGCACGACCTGTGCGGCGGAGCTCAACAACACGACAGCCGCGATGACTCCAATGTAGATTCCGGACGACGCCGTCAGCGCTGCAAACCACGATCGCTCGCTCGACCGGTCGTTGGCGTAATGCCCGAAGCTAGCGAAGGTCTGATTCATTACGTAGGGCCCCAAATACCAACCACTCGCTTATCAAGGGGACGTTACGGCGCGATGACCGCCCGGTGATGATCGAGTAACGCCTTCCGGGATGTCGCCACCGGCGCGGCGCTAGCGCCAAAACGTGCTGCGGCTCACGGTGCAGTGGTTTCACGGTGCCGCAACCGCTGCGTCACAGGGGGCGTGTATCCTCGCCATCGAACAAAGGAACAGGTGAGGAGGAGGGATCGTGAGAGACTCCATACTGATCGTGGGCGATCACGTGACCAGGCGCGGCGACGCCGCAGCCCTGTTGCAACTGCATGGCATGCACGTGCTGTCAGCTACCGACGCGACCGCGGCGTGTGACATCCTGTGCTGCGAGGGCGCTGCGGTCGTCGTCCTGGACCTGACGTTTCCCGACACCAAGGGTTTCGAGGTGCTGCGCCGGCTCCGCGGCCGATTTGAAACCCGCGTGCTGCCGACGCAACCCCGCGTCGTGGTGTTGGCTGATTGGCCGGAGTCCGCCATCGAGCGGCTGGCGATGGGGCTGGGCGCGGATGCGTTCTTGCGCAAGCCGGTCGCGCCGCGGGAATTTCTCGGCGTCGTCGAGCGATTCCTCCCGGCGACGGATGCGCCACCTGCGGCGGTCGCGGTGAACGCGTAAGCGCGCCGCATCAGCGCGCGCGTGAGCCGATTCGCGGATCGCATGCACTTCGTACGCTGCCAGTATTGCGACAAGCAGTTCGAGCTGTTCTCGGCGAGCTGGTGCGAGCACCGTTCCGACAAGCCCTCGAAGCTGTGCCCGCATTGCCGGCGTTGCCTTTGTGAACATCCCGCCTACGAAGAGCCACGCTTCTGGAAAGAGGCGCCGCGCGGCTTTCGGCAGCAAGGGTTCCGCCAGCTGTTTCTCTACTACCTGTGACGGCCGCCATGCCCACGGTGGCGGGATCGCCGAACAGGGCGTACGGCGCTTGACGTTGTATGCCACGTATTGCCCGCTGCCCAAGCGTTTCGCTTGAAGGTGGGAGGTAGCAACGCGGTCTTAGTTAGCCCGACGCACCGCGCGCGGCTCCAAGCCGAGCATTTCGCAACACCAGTCAAACGACCACATCCGGTCATCCCCCTCGTATATCCAGGCAATCGCTGCCTGTTCTAGCGAACCCCCAAGCGCCACGATCGTCCCACGCTTGGTTCACCATTGCAGCGATCAGCCGGTGGGCAGGCAAGCCATGTGCTTCACTAGCCGCGGTATGGGCGGCGCAACATTCTGAAACGTCGATCCATTCCCACATCGGAATTTACCGTGCGGGCGGCCACGGATGTGACGCCGCTATCATCGCTAGCGATGGGCGCTGCGATTCCCGTGAACCCACTTTGGGTTGCCGTCGAGCAACTGCGCCTCGATCACGGTGAGGGCGCTCCACTTCGCGCAGAATGCCGAGGAATGAAACGACGAGGGCTGCAACGATTGCCGCAGCGACCATCGCGGCGGGTCCCCAAACAATGACAACGTCCAGCGGATATGCTGACCATACTATGGTCATCTGTGTCCTCCCTTTCGTTGCCACATTTGTACCTTCGGTCGGTGACCCTGCGGTTCTCCGGCGGAGAAGCCTTGGTGAAACCTACAAAGGCTTTCGCTGCTCAGCTGTGCGTAGAAGGTGTTCGAGGGAGGGATCGTCGCCAGCACCGAGTAGTCGGCGTCGATGGAGTGGATACCGAAATCACTCCACCCCAGCAGTGTCCATGCTGCGGCGCGCTGCCCGATTGCGTGACCAGCGCAATGACCAACAGCTGGGGCCACCGGTGCGAGGTCATGATATTTTTTGGCTCCGGGCCGTGGTCCGGCGGAAGCATCCAGGCGCCCGGCGCACTCAGTCCTTGCCGAGGTAAGAGATGAACTTGTACTGACCGTTGACCTCCGCCACTGAGCCGGTATGCACGTTATCTTCCTCGCCAGCCTCGTTGACGACAGTGATGACGAGCTTCTTGTAAGCGCGGTACCAGGCGTACTCTTGCACGCCCCTGGCATAGCTGACTTCTTTGCGGGTGAGCTTCCGTCCTCCGAAACCCGAGAAGATGCTGCTCAGCCAGTAATGGCTCTTGGTGTTCATGACGTCCCAAAAATACTTGCTCGGTTGATCGGGGAACATCTTGGGCGGCTGGCCGGGCGCCACACTCCCAGGCATGATGAGGGTACGGTACTCGGTCTCACTGACGCTGAGCTGGTCGAGGCGTTTCAAATCCTTGTCGGCCAGGGCGGCAAGAAACTGATCGACGAGCGCGTCGATCGAGGGGGCACCGCCGGCAAGGGTTTGAGCCGCCGGCGGCGCCGCCGCGGGAGGCAGCGAGGCGTGCGCGGCCGTTGTCTCCGGCGTCGAGACGCTGCGACAACCCGCGCCGCTGAACACGGCGATGGCGGTGAGACCGTAAAGCGTACAAGCCGCGAGAGAAATGCGATGCATGATGTGAAGATCCTCCTTGACGTTTGCATATCTCGGCAATTGCACCGGCGGGAGGCGGCACGGTGCCGCCTCCCGCCGGGTGGTGCGGCGGACAGGTATTACTGGGTCACGAAACTGATCCAGCCGCCTGGCGTCTGCGTCCAGTCGGTCCCAGCCGGATCCAAGGCACCGATATAGGTGGTGGTTTCGAAGAACCCGCTCATATCGCTGCAGTCAAACGAGTCCGCGACAAGTGCGGCGTTCTGCGGCACGAAACTGATCGGCGGCCAGAACGGACCGGCCTGGATGCCGGGATCCTTGGTTGCATCCGGGAAGGTCGTGTTGGCCTTCACCAGGCTGTTGGCCACCAACAGGTCGAACCACTCATGCGAGTTGCAGTTCGCGCCGGTGTTGTTGCCACCGGTCTTGGTGAGCCCGTTGATCGCACCGGGCACGTCGGTGACAAAGCCCGTGCCACCGTGCGTGGTTACGCCGTCGCCGTTGTTGTAGAAGAGGGTGCTCTCAAAGATCAGGTTGTTGAAGCCACAGGTGCCGCCCGGACAATTGCCATCGACGGTGCACAGCACACCGACGTTCGCGCCTGCCGAGCACGTCTTGTCCCCGACGTTCGTGTCGACCAGGGTAAACGGACTGCCTGGGCAATCGATCTGCGTGTTGCACTGGCCAGACGCGCCACACACGGCCCCTGAGGTTCCCGAGGTACACAATAAACCGGGGTGGGCGCTGCTGGCGTCGCAGACCAAGGTCACGCCCGTGCTTCTCGTGGCACAGCTACCCGGAGTCCCCCCACAACCCGCGTCGCTGGTGCAACCCGTGGGTGTAGAAATGTTGTTGCAGATCTTACAGGTCCCAGTGCAGGCGTGCTGTGCCGACTCTGGGTCGCGGAGGTTTATGCCGCCGCTGATAAAGTTCGTCACGATGGTCTTGGCCATTTGCCCGGCGGTACCGCGACGCAGCAACGCGCCATACCAACTGCCGCCGGAGGGCACGCTGAAGGGTTGTCCCTTGGCACCGATGACGGTGATGTTGCAGAACTGCGGCGTCGACAGCTCGAGATTGGTGAAGCCGCGTTCGTTGTTGTCACCCTCGAAGCCGTGGTCGCTGAGGGCGTCAAGGTTGGGCAGGTACTGCGCCGCGACACCATACTGCAGCTTGACGTCGCTGCCCAACTGCCAGTCGAAGTTGTCATCGCGTGCGCCCGTGGACACGAAATGCTTTTCGTGGATCGTGCCACCGAACCACTCGAAGTTGTCATCCAAACCCATATGCGCCTGGAGATAGGTGAAGTTGGTCTTGGCTCCCAGACCATTTTGCGTGTAGGTATTCAGTTCGTTGTCCGGGCTCAGCTCGTTGCCGGCGAACTCCACGCGCACATAGCGCATGAGGCCGCTGGAATCGTTACAATTGGCAGTGCCGGCCGGGTTGAAATGCCCCTCCGGATTCGTTCCCGGCTTGCAGTCGGTGCCGCCACCAAAAGTGACACCAACCAAACCCTCGGCCTCGCTGACACCGCCGGAATCGTTGACGCGCGAGCAGCCATTGAAGGACACACCGGCCCAGTCACCCGAGCGGCGTGAGCCGACCGGCTGATCGCTGGTGAAAATGATCGGCGAGTTCGGCGTGCCAGCGGCATTGATCCGCGCGCTGAACCGAAAGCTCGGGCCCGGTGCCAGTGGGCATTGGGTGGCCGAGCTGCCGTTGTCTCCGGGGAGGAAGATCAGCGCCGATGGGGTCGAGGCCCCGGCAACACCTTCGATGGTCGCACCCGGGCGCACGCTCAGCACGACACCTGGCTGGACGAACACCGTGCCTTTGACGAAGTACTGGCAGGTCCCCAGCACGCGGTTCGAATTGATGTTGTTGGGATCGGTGGAGTCGATGATGGTGCCACAGGGCACCGTGGGTCCCGCCGAGCTACAGGCGGGCACCACGTTTTTGCTCGGGTCACTGGACTCGTTGAGCGCGATGACCGCGTCGGCCGTCGTGATCTGCCCGTCGAGGTTCAGGTCACCGCAGCTGAGAATGCCTGCGCCACCGCAAGCGGCGTTGCAGATAGTCGGATTTGGATGTGCGGTTGGCGTTGTACCATTGCACTGCAACAGGATTTGAACGTCACCGGTCGTAACGGAGCCCGAGCCGTTGACGTCCGCGGTGCAGGCCGCGCCTGCCACGGAAGCCGAGCCGGCGAGCATCAGCACCGCCAGGCCGGCCAAGAACTTCATCCTAGACTTCATGATTGTCTCCTTTTTCGCTTTCGTCGTTAGAGAGGGGCATGTGGTTGAACCAGTGCTTCCTCGCCACCTGCTGCTACGGCTGCACGCAAGGGGGGACCGCACTCGGATGACCGGCCACACTGAGGCATTCGTTGTCCGTGTTGCAGAGGACGGTCGCGTCCCCGCTGCAGTGGCCTTGCACACCGATGGTGCAGGTAACGCCATTGACCTCGTTCGCCCCGTCGTCAAGCGCGCTGAGAACGGTGCACGTCGTGAGTTGCGACTGGGTTACACATTGTTCGCCTGCCGGACACGCCGGATCACCGGGCGCGCCGCAGCCGAGGTACTGGCTGACGCTGCAAACCTCGTCCTGGGCATTGCAATTCTCCACCGGTGTGCAGAAGGAACCGCCGCCCGTCGGGCCGCTCACGGGGTTGCCGATGCTGCAGGTGCCGACGCTCTGCGGCGTGCTGGTATCACAGAGGCCGATGTTGCAGGTCTCTCCGACCGGGCATTGGCCGTTGGCGTTGCACACCGTAGCCGTGGTGATGGAGCAGTGTCCTCCACAGTCCGTCGCCTTATTGGCCACGGCGCATTTCCGGCCGGGGTTGGCGCTGTTCAAAGCGGCGCAAACTCCGATGGCGCAGTCGGCGTTGCTGGCACAGGTACCGCCGACTCCTACGAGCGGACCGGCGGTGCATTTTCCCGCTGTGCAAACCGCGGCGGTCCCGAGGTTACAATCCGTATCCGCCGTGCACACCGATCGGAGGTAGCCCGAACACCCATTCACGTGTCGGCACGACCCTACCACGACGGGGTTTTGGGTGCACTGGGAATCTACTTGGCAGGTAGCGCCCGTTTCGGCGAATTCCTTTCCAGCGCAGCGGCCATCGCACTCGGTGTTCCAATTGCAGACCGCATTCGCCGTGGGGTTCAAGTTTGGACCGACGCAATGCTTCTGCAGGCAGGTCGGGCAAACGCACTTCTGGATGAAACCCGCCGTCGCGCCGGCCGCAGGACAATCCGTGTCAACCAGGCACGCGGTGTTGGTGTTGTTGGCGGTACCGCCCGAGGCGCGTTCGAGACAGTGACGGGAACAGTCCTTTTGCGCATTGCAGGTTTGCCCGGTGGTAGTGCTGCACAGCCCTTTCGAGAAGTCCTCGCATTTGTCCATGCCAACTCTGAAGGCGATGCCGGAGCCGGAGAACGGCGTGCCAAACACCAGGTTCACGTCGAGCACACCGTCCTTGTCGGTGCTGTTCTCGAACGCACCCGAGGGCACGAAGATGATGGGATCCGACTCGGTCCCGTTGCCGGGGACGCCTGCCTGAAAGCGCGGGTATTCGACGCGCACATCCGCGCCGGAGAGTTCGATCCCCGCCGGAACGTCGAGAGCGACGGTAACGGTACGACCGTTGGAAACAAGCGATGGATTTGGCTGGCACGTCTGCGATGGATACGCCGCCAGGGCGAGATTGCGGCCCGTGGCGCGCGCCGAGTCGTCGACGCACGCTGGCAGCGGGCTGCAGGCACCAAGAGCCGTCAATTGGGCGGGGGTAAGCGATCCGCACTTTTTGGTAATCGCGGTATTCTGCGAGGTGATCTTGTTCGTCACTGGAGTGGTTTGCGTCAGACAGTCCGGCGAGATGTGGCTCAGGCCAGCGAAGTCTCCGGCCACCGCGGCGCTCAAGTCCTTCGTCTTCTGGCACTTGAAGGCTTCCGCTAGCATCGTGGTGGCGATGTTACGCCGCGCCGCCGCAATGGTCTTCTGGCAGGCCGCCACCGCCTTGTCACCGCCAAGGTCGGCGGTGCCGATAATGTAGTCGGCGCTGAGCGCCAGCAGGTTGCTGAGGTTCTCGTAGACCGCACCGGTGTCGCTGTCGACATAGTTGTCGAGCGTTTCCGGAGTCGTTGTGCCGGGACAGATCGGCTTTCCGGGCAGAGGCTTCGTGATCAGGTTGACCTCGGCCTTGTCCTGCGCCTTCTGGTAGGCGCCGCTGTCGACGATGGTGAACGGGAACGTCGTGGGATCCGTGCAGATCTCGCTGCTCACTCCCACCTTCGCGGCCAGGGCGTAGCACTTCTCCTGGCTTTGCATGCCCTTCTTGATGACAGTGGTGAGTTGCGTTCCAACGCCGGCGCGGCACTTCTTGTTGGCAGTGAGATCGATCGCGGGCGCGGCCGACGCCCACGCCAGCGCCAGCGTTGCGCTGGCGGCGCCGACGTGCAACCAACCGATTGACCTGATGGTCGAGAGTTTATACTTCATTGTCTGCTCCTTCTTTAGTGCTTGCGACGTGCCTGAAAATGGCGCGCGGCAAGGTTGGGGCCCCGCCGCGTACTCGCGGACTACCACCTCGGTGCGCGGCGGGTTATTGTCTGGGACCAACTCCGATTCCCGAAAAACCCTGAGCCCTTCCATTGTCATCGCTGGGTGACTGCCATCTCTCCCCCTTTCTGTTGTTGAGCATCTACATGCTTAAATTGATAATGCGCTCGATACAGATCATCTCGCTACAACCAGAAGAACAACCGCGTTAGCCTCGACACCGCACCGTTCGGCGGCGTGTCGCAACCCCGAGGAGGAATCGAGGGAAACCAGCTGGCAGGGACGCGCACGGATTGCAGCCGCAGCCGCAGCACCGATCTGCCCAAGACTCTCTATTGCGCATTGTCCGCCACAGAAGACGCAGTGCGAGCGTATACCTCACCAAAGGTTACGCACCGGTGCACGGCGCACTAACGTTGCGTGACAACGGTCCAGCGGTGCGCCAGCCGCTGCGCACGCGTCATCGATCCTTCACTCCCGAGTAACACCATCGGAACAAGTGGTGGGCTATGTTCCGCGCCGGGCAGCACCTGCTCTGGGGTGCGCCCTGCGCGGCAGTTCAAATCACGATGAGGGATCGTCAATGCATCCGGGGGCGGGTCTGCGGGGAATCATTGGTCTGTTGCTGTTCATACGGCTATTTGCGCTTGCCAACCCCGTGGGCGCGGAAGACGGTGCACCGCCTGCCACCGGCACCATCGCCGGGAAAGTGCTCGACGCCACCACCAGCGATCCGATCATCGAGGCAGGCGTCGAAGTGGTAGGCCAAAACAAGAAAGTACGCACGGATCTCGACGGCAAGTACACCATTACCATCGCGCCAGGCGCATATGAGTTGCGCGTCTTCGCCCCGCTGTATCAAGGTGCGCGGCTGCAGAATGTTGTCGTCAAGGCGGGGCAAGTCACCACGGGCGACGCCGCACTGTCTCCCCAAGGCCAAGCCGGCGTTGAAGTTGTCGAGGTAGTGGCGCAAGCGGACAAGGCCGCCGAGACGACACAACTGGTCGAGCGCAAAAAGAGCGCTGTCGTCAGCGACAACATCAGCGCCGAGACGATCAAGAAATCCACCGACTCGAACGTTGGAGAAATCGTGCAGCGCGCTCCGGGGGTCACGGTGAAGAACAACAAATTCTTGATCGTCCGCGGCCTCAATGAACGCTACACCAGTGCGCTGCTCAACGGCAGCCGCCTCGCCAGCACCGACCCGGACAAGCGTGCGGTGCCGCTCGACCTGTTCGCCGCCGACTTTCTCGAATCGCTGTCGCTCTACAAGACCTACACGCCGGATTTGCCGGGCGACTTCTCGGCAGGGCTATGCG
>CAZTDK010000005.1:0-29093 GCA_964611965.1 uncultured Binatia bacterium (SeqCode)
ACATCGGTCCGACGATGGTTGACCATTGCGCGGTCCCCAGATCGTCTACGCTGTTGAGGTGCCACTTCCGCAGTGCGTCGCGCCGTGCGACTAGCTCGAAGCGCGCGACGCGGATGCTGTCCTCAGTTTTCAAATAGCAGCGCAGGCTGACTGCAGATTTGCGGGAGCCCCAATACCGCGTATCAGCGCAGTCGCGGACTCTCCGCCGTGGCGCATACAGCCGACGCAGTTCTGAGGCACGACGCGGCGGAAAATCCAAGGTCAGCTCAAGCTCGCACAAGACCAGCTCGACGCCTGTGTGAGCGCGCAAGAACCCGAGCACCGCGTTTACTTGGTCAAGGTCGAGCAGCCGCGTCATGGACGCGCGGAGCACGACGCGAAACCGTGGCCGAAAAGGCTGAATCGGTTCGTAGAAGATCTCCACCACGGGCGCTGCGGAGTCGGCGAGGTGTCGATACATGGCACGACGGGCATAGGCAGCCCGCTTCGAATGCTGATCGCAGCTGCGCTTGTAGTCGTCCATACACACGGGCCAGGGCCGCAAGATGCGTGTGGCGCGTGGTGCGCTGAACAGCAGCCGATCATAGCCGGCGCGGGGCAGTTCTATGCCGGCGCGCGTGTGATGGGAGCGGTGGTAATTACTTGCCTCGACGTCAGCTACCGCTGTCGGCACCCGGCACCTCGCTACACCCGCGTCTGCTCAGCAAATCCCGACGCAACAGTTCGCGCACGTACTCGCTGCGCGTGCGCTCGTCTGCGCGTGCTGCGTCGTCGAGCAGCGCTGAGAGTCGCTCACTGAGTCGCAGGGTCAATGCTGCTGTGTTGTGCTGTCGTCGTCGTTGATGTTGCACCTGACGACGATACGCATTCGCCTGTATCGTGTCACGTAGCTATGTACTGCGACGCTTAGCGTCAACCTACATCACGCAGCTCTCGCCATATGTGCCGCGGCTGGATCGTGTCCCGCATCCACTTCACGCGTTTGCCGTCTCGCTTGGCCATCTTTGCGATGATGGGTCCGCTCAGCTCCTGGTAGCTCCTAGTTGGGCTGTCCTGCCGTGCCGCTTTCAACAGCTGTCGGTACTCCTCGCGGTACGGTGTGACGTTCTCCTCGACGTGCTCAGCATGTCGCTTGCGAGCCGTCTCCCGGCCACCGGCGGCGCGTATGTTGTGCATCAGTTTCCGCCCGATCTCCGGGTGGCGCCGATTCACGTCGAATGCTTCAAGCATCCGGCCGAAGAGGAACCGCCGCTCCGGGTACCGCAACGCCGCATCCGCCACCCAGGCCACACCGGCAGTCCATACCGCTGTACTACGGTCTTGGTCGCTCAGGTTGCGCGTGTGCCGCACCAATTCCCGCCACAGCTCGGGATGCTCGCCATAGGCTGTGCTGCTCGGCGCAACGATGATGTCCAGGTCATCGACGGAATCCGGCGCTCTCTCGTGCCATCCATGGACGCAGAACGCGCGCCAGCTCTCCCGCGGGAGATTAAACGTCCGGTTCAACTCGCTTTCCATTGCGTCGCGCCGTCGCTTGAGCCACTCGGTTTCGGTTTCGGGTTCGGGTTCGGCTTCAGGTACGCCCACCTGGATAGTGAACAGTCCGGCCAACTTTCGCCGCCTTATGAGTCCATCGGGTAACTCGCGGGAGTTTTGCCGCCTGACAAGGTCAAGAACGTCTAGGCGCTCCCCCGTTCGACCACTTGAGCATTCGCGCTCCGTGGACCCGCGTTCAAGTCGCCGTTTACTCGGCATGGCACCTCCGTCATGGTGCTCCGTCGATTGATGCGCCGCGGCAGGCCGGGACGGGCCGGCTTTTCGGTGGCCTACCTAGCCGCGGCGAGGCAGTGCTTGCGCTTTACGAGGTAGCACCAATTCTAGGCACAGTCACCGCGGGTGCATAGGTGCAAGCACCAGCCGGCGGTAGGCGAGCGTGAAGTGAGGTGCAGAGCCTACGCCGCAAGCTTGCTATGGCGCGAACAGCTCAAGCACGTCGACTCCAAAAGCCTGGCAGAGCCGTTCGATGGTACTGAGCGTGAGATTGACGCTGCCTTCTTCGATCTTCTGGTAGTGGCGCGGGTTCAGCCTCGCAGCCTCCGCAGCTTGCTCCTGCGTCCAGCGTCGGGCGGATCGCAGGCGCTTTGCCGATCGTCCGAGACGTGTCCCGAGTGTCGCCGGAGAGGAACCCGCCCGCATGCCGCGAAGCTAGAAGGCACGCGTGTTGACAACCACGCCACATATGGCGTAACGCCAGTGCCTACCGGACCAACTGGTGAGCCTAGGGGGACAATGAAAAGGTGCGAACAGCTTCTTGCCCTCGGGATTCTCGCGTTCACAATGTCGGCTGCACAGGGTCAGCCCTCGACAATGGTGAGCGGCACCATAAGGGGTGACGACTGTACGCCCCTGACAGACGCCAACGTTCCTGGCACTTGCCCGATAATCGATGGCAGCGGCTTCACGGTGAGGGCATTCCTGGCCACCGACGCTGGCGCGGACTGCTGTGGTCTCGATGGGTGCGGACGATGTCTCATCCGGTTCCAGATTGACTTCGATGTACCATTCGACAACCCACCAGCTGTTCAGGCGATGGCAGAAGATCCCACCACGACCTGCATTGCCTCGAATGTCGGCGTGAACGGCTTTTCCATCCGATGTGACAGTCCGTTCGGAATCTTTGTGCCGCCGCACAACCTGATCATCACAGCGACACTGCAGCCCACCGCAACCAGCACCGCGACGGCGACCACGACGCCAACAGCGACGCTCACAGCAACTGCGACGCCAACCAGTAACGCTACGGTCACACCGACAGGGGTGTTTCCCGACATTTGCGCGTATGTTGTGAATCCGGGCTCAGGCAGTGTCTCCGTGATCAACACAGCCAGCGACGCTGTCGTTGCGACCATTCCGATTCCCGCTGGGATGCCCCTCGGGGTTGCTATCGCGCCGGATGGAGCACATGCGTACATTCTCCTACTTTCGGGAGGGATTTCGGTTCTTGATTTGGCGACAAGTCTCGTGGTGGCCGAGATAGAGGTCGAGTCCCCGTCTGACATCGCCATATTGCCCGATAGCAGCCGGCTTTACGTTACGAGTACGCATCCGGGACAGAATCCATTTAGCACTGTCGAAGTGATTGAAGCTGCGACGGGCAAAGCTATGGCACACGTGCCGTTTGAATCTGGCGCGGGCGGTATTGCCATATCTCCCGACGGTCGTTCTGCGTACGTCACCCAGGATGGAACCAGGGACGTAGCTGTGTTGGACACCTCCACAAATACAGTGACGGACAAGGTCTCGCTCCTCCCTACAACCGCGAGTCAACCTTGGGAGGTCGTTTTTTCACCCGGCGGGCACGTTGCGTATGTGGCGAATCTCTGCAGCGGCACTCGCGCGTCTAGGTGCGAGCCAGGAGTTCTTACAGTGATCGACACCTCCACCAGGAAGGCAGTGGGCAGTGTGCTGGTTGGGGACTATCCGAGGGGTGTGGCGATTACTCCCGATGGCGGAACTGCGTACGTGGCGAACGAGTGTGGCGTGGTGGACGTGTCTCCCTGCCGCTTGCCGGGTAGCGTTTCGATCATAAACACGGGGACAGGGGAGGTTGCAGGCCTCGTGAGTTTTCCTACAGGTAGCGACCTGACCGGAATTGCAATCCATCCGAACGGAGCACGTGCGTATGTGACGCATGGAGACTCGGGAACCGTGTCTGTAATCGACACCGCAACGGCTATGATTACGGGGACCATCGCTGTAGGGGGGCAGGGCTATAGTACGCTAGCACCGATAGCGATGGCTTCTGTCTGCGCTCCACCGCCACCGACAGCGACGGCAACGCTGACATTCACTCCAACAGGTACGCCAACGAAGACGCCAACGCCGACTGACACCCCAACGCTCACGCCAACTCGCACCCCTACACCAACACCACGCATTGTGCATCTCGACATCGGGTCGGGCGAGGGAGGACCGGGAGATGCAGTGAGCGTGGCGGTGTCGCTTGACTCGTCCGGGCTCTCCGTCGCAGCGACGGCGAACGACATCACCTTTGACCACGTGGCGTTGAGCCTCGATCCAGCAACCTGCCGCCTCGTAGCTGCCGGCGACAGCACCATCACTGCGACCGTCGTGCAGCCGGGCGTTGTGCGCGTCTTCGTCCAGCCCGGTTCAAGCAGTGCGCCCCTTCTTCCCGGCCCGCTGTATGTCTGCACGTTCCGAATCTCAGCCTCAACTCTGCCCGGTGCGTATCCGTTGGGAAGCGCCAATGCCAGGGCATTCGATTCAACAGGTGCAGCGTTCGAGCATATCGATGGTGGCACCGGTTCCCTGACTGTCTCGCTTCTGGTGCGGACGTGTCTCGGTGATTGCAACGCCGACCGGAGCGTGACGGTGAATGAGTTGATCACCGGCGTGAACATCGCGCTCGGGAATGCACCAGTAACGGCCTGTCTGCAGTTCGACCACAACGACGACGGCGCAGTCACAATTGACGAACTAATCGACGCGGTGAACCGCGCACTGCAGGGATGCTAGAGCGTATCGCTTTGCTCATTGAGCGGCGTGTTTCAAACCAGCGGGATGCTCAGCCAGCCCTTTTCGATGGCGGCCCGCTGCGTCTCCACGATGGCCGCCACCTGTTTCCGCGCCTCGTCTTCGGTTACGGTCGCCCCGACCTGCACCGCAATCAGCCTCACGTGGTGCTCTGTGACGCGCCCCATCTCTTCCATGATGCGCAGCAGCTCCGGCCGAGTGACGTTCCCACGGATGCGCTCGATTGTCTCCACGATCTTGGCAATGGTGAGCAACGTTTGGTGCGCCGTTGAGATGTCCAGCACCTGCCGCGGCCTCGGCACGTCCGTTTCGCGATGCTTCGTAAAGCTGGCATGCCAAGCGAGCAACGCTTCCGTGGATTGGTCATATCGCTCGATGAAGTCCACGAACAGCGCCCGCGCGTGCGCCAGCTCTCGGTGTAGGTTCAACGGGTCTTTCTCGTCCAGAAACTGCTCGAACAGCTCCCGATAGCGCGGCCGGGTTTGTAACAACTTGCTGCGGCGCCCGTGCGTAATGGGTCGGCCGCTCCCTCCACGGTTGCCGGGCACACCCGCTGCATAGATGTGCCCCGCCTTCATTCCCGGACGCAGCGGCTTGCCCGATCGTGTTGTCGGCTTCTCCGCGCTGTTTTCGGGAAGGTCGGCCGCAATCGCGCGCTGTTTACGCTTCATGGTCAAGCGACTTGCGGCCCCAAAGTCTCGGACAACTCTCGGACACCCGACAAATTCCGTTGCGTTAGCAGCTGGTTAGAGCGGACCATCTGATCGTGTATCAACTGCGCCGCTTGCTTTTGGTCCCTTGCGGCGCGGTCTATCATTGCGATTCGCCAGCAGTCACAGTGTGTGTCCACGATGAAGGCGAGTCGACACGTTTGTGCGTATTGTGGAATGGCCGGAGCGGACGAGGAAGACCACGTTATCGCACGACAGTTCTTCCCCGCCCCCAAAGATCTTAAGCCCGGCGCTCCGGCCGCTGCCGTCGAACGCTTCCGCGGGGCACTCCCCAAGGTTTGGTGCTGTGGTAGCTGCAACCGCAAGAAGCAGAAAGTGGAGGACGGGCCAGCGGTATTCCTCCAATTCGGGGACGAGGGTGCGGCATCTATTGCGGTTGCACACGGTCGCGTCGCTCGGACGCTGCGAAAGAACACGCGCCTCCTCCGATCCTTACAGCGCGGACTCCAAGACGTCTGGCTACGCCGTCCCAGCGGCATCCTAGTCCCTCGCCTTGCAATCGAGTTGAAGGCTCGTGAATTGCAGGACCTACGGCGTTGGTTTCGACTCGTCACGCGAGGTCTCTACTGTCATGAAACGAAGGTAGTTCTTCCGCCTCGCCACGAAGTGTACTTGGTGAAGCCGGCAGACTGGCTGCAATTCGTTTTCTTGCGCGACATGATTCTCCAGCACGACAACCACCAGAGCCGCAGCGTTGCCGGCGGGGAGTTCAAGTACACTTACGTTGTCAATCAATCGGATCAAGTGTCAATGTGGCTCTTCGCGTTTAAGTCCGTTGACGTCGCTGCGGTAACTGTTGGCCCTGATTGTACGAAGGATGATGCCGCCGCCGCCTTTGCGCGACGTGACCTGATGTCGACCCTTGGACATATTCGTTGGAGCTAGGAATTGTCCGAGATTTGTCCGAGTGCTCATGCCGAGTCGGTACAAAGAGCGCCCACCAAATTGCTGCTGGACCCCGATTCCATCGGCGCTTTTCGGCTGTCGTTGGCGTGTGTGCCGCCCTTCGCGGCACTCTTAATCAGCGGGTCGTAGGTTCGACTCCTACGCGGCCCACTCAGAAAGCCCCCGAGAAATCGGGGGCTTTCGTCCTTTCTGGCGAGCGCCGCTAAATGTTGCTGCCGGCCGTGGGAAGAACCTGGGAAGAGCCCGGCAAGGAAAAAGGCAGGGTCATCCGGCCCAGCCGCGCTGCAAGATGCCGCGCACCGTTTCGGGCGCCCATGGCTTTCCGGTGCGGGTCGGGTGCCCTTCGGCGTTGAGCCGCTCGGCGATTGCCGCGAAGCTCAGCCGCTCCCCGCCGCGCGGTTTGCGGCGTAGCGCATGAATGCGAACAACGACGTCAGCCTCACCCGGCCGGGTCCCGAACGGCTTGCGACCTTCACAGCGGCCAGTCGCGCGCCGCTGGCGCACGCGTGCGGCCTTGAGCTTTGATACGATGACGGCCTTCTCAAACTGCGCAACCGCTCCGAGCACCTGGCGAATGAGCGTCCGCGTCGGGTCGTCGTCGCCGGCTGTCAGCTCTGTTCCGCCATCCGCCGCAATGACCTTCACGCCCAGCTCGCGCAGCTGGTTGAGGATCAGCTCGCCCACGATCAGGTCACGCGCGAGCCGGTCCGCAGCTCGACCAGCACCACGCGCACGCCGTTGCTCCGGATGCGCGCGAGTAGGTCGGAAAGGCCTTCCCGGTCGTCGAGGTCCTTCGTCCCGCTCACGCCTTCATCGCGGTATTCGCCCACCAGCTCGAAGCCTGCCGCTTTGGCGTAGCGCGCGATGGTTTCGCGTTGCCGCGGGAAGCCGTCGCCGTCCACCTGGCCGTTGCCCGAAACTCGAAGGTAAAGCTGACTGCTTTCGCCAGTGAACAACAAGAGCCGGATGGCTGGTACTACAGACGGGTGGTCGACTATGACGTCAGCGGCGGGCTTCTTCTTGGTCCGTTCGAATTCGAGACGCTCAGGCTCGACTTCGGCAAGCATCTTGCCCAGCTATGGACGCGGCTTCTCGTATGCACGACGTGGTTGCGCTGCTCGAAGACATGCGGGCACAGCATTTCACGACGGGACAACCTCTGACGCTGCGGCGCCGGCGAATCGGCACTGTGAATCTCCGCGGGTTTGACCCCCGATCAACTTCCAATATCGACCCCACCCCGGATCGGCGAATCGGCCCTCAGCATTGACGATCTAGACCGTCTGCCGGGGCACAACTGAACGCCGAAACGGGTCAAAGTTGGACGCCGATTCGCAGACCGCATTCCTCACTGACAACAGGCAACGGCGTGCGAGTTCGCGCAAACCGAGCTCGGCACCAAACTTCCCAGGTGGCCATCGGTGAGGGGCACGACATCGCCAAATCTCCCGGTGTGCGCGGTCTGGTAGTCCCACGGGATGTTCGTGTTGCATTGTCGATTGAAGGGCTGCGCCGAATCAATGGCCCAGAAGGACGTGTTCGGTAGTCCAACGAGCTCGTTCGCCACATCCGCCGTCTGCAGCTCCGCATACGTGCACGTATGGCTGCCCGGGAACTTGGTGTTGCACGCAGCGTCGGAGCCGGGAAGGCCAAGGGTCGCATTGTAGTTGAAGCGACCGGTGGTCGGCGCAAGTGTGCCCTGGAATGTCGAAATCCCCGGATCGGGGGTTACCGTCGGACTCGCTGTAGGGGTCAGGGTCGGCGATGGCGTCGGAACTGTTGGTTCGCAGCTGTTCAGCGCATTGTTCACGGCGGCAACGATTTCATTAACGGAGATATCTCCACTGTTGTCAGCATCGCCGGCGGGACACGCCGAGTCCAGAGCGTTCCCGAGGGCGATGTTGACCATTGTCAGCAGCTCGTCGACAGTGACGGTGCCGTCGCGGCTGCAGTCGCCGACGCACGCAACCGGTGTGGTCTCCGCGGGCGGCTGGCTTTCGGCAAAGACGGGAGCGGAGAGCAGGGCTAGACTCAATGCTGCGCCACACAGTGGCGCCAGGTACCCACCTGATTCTTTCATGGTCGTCGCTCCCTTTGGCAATTTTGCGTGACAGTGTACCAGCAACGCGCGTACCCGGCCATAGTATCGAGAAGGCCGCCGCCGGCGGTTGCAGGCAGGTAAGGAGAGTGGCGTGCACACGCCCACCTCGGGACTTTGCACGAGTCAGTGCTGAGCTTTTGACGCAACTCGGCAACGATGAGGGCCGCCGATCATCTGGTGGCCAATCCCAGTCGGCGCAACCCCAGCATCAACGTGTAGGCGATCGAAGACGCACGCCGGGCTTCGACGGACGACGCCATGCGATGGCGCTGCGCTGACGGGTTCATGCCGAGATCGCATCGACGTTCGGCACCGGAAGCCAGAGCTTCTCGCATGCAAGGCCGAAAGGTGTCGAGGCGGTTCGCAACGCCTCCCGGGTTAGATGGCCGGGCAGTTGTTCAACGCGAAGCCCACCGCCTTGACGATCAGTGTGATGTCGACCTCGACGAGGCTGGGGGTGCCGTGCGGGCACACCGACGCGGCGGCGCTGCCGAGGTCGATGTTTACCAAGATGATGATCTCGTCGACCGTCACGGCGCCGTTGCCGTCACAGTCGCCTGCACATTGCGCTGCAATGGCCGTCGGCGTGCTGTTCGTTGGCGTTGGGGTGGACGTGTTCGTTCTCGCGCTCTCCGGCGTCGGGGTTGGCGTAAGCGTTGCGGTGGGCAGCCCGCCGTTGACCACCACCAGCGCACTACTGATCGAATCCTGACGGACGGATAGGAGCGCCAGGCCGGTCGGCAGAGGCGTGCCGGCGTTGGTCTCGGGCATCTGGAAGTACCCCAGCCCCGTATACACCGCACCCGCGCCCAGGCTGTTGAACGTCCCATCGCCGCTAGATGTGGCGGCCGCATACGTGTCCACATCCGAGTCGCCAAGGGGCGCATTATTCCAGACCACGTCGGCCTTGCCATCGTGATTGAGGTCGGCCAAGGTCACATAGCCTGTCCAGTCGCTGCCAAAGTTCTGAAAGGAACCGAGTTGAAAGGTCCCGTCGGGGTTGGCGAGTGCCGCCACCACCACGTTGTTGTGCGTCTTGGCGGCCGATTGAAAGGCCGAAGACCACACCAGGTCGCTGCGGCCGTCGCCATTCACGTCGCCCACCACATTTAAGCTATTGTGGTAATCCGACCAGCCCACAGAGCCGTAGGTCTGCTTGGCGCTCAAAGCGAAGCCTCCCACCCCGTTCGATAGCGCCGTGTAGACCAGATTGGCGTCGCCCAGCGTGCAGGTCGAGTCGGAATCGTCTTTCTTCTGGCAGGTGGAGTTGAATACCAGATCGGTCTTGCCATCGCCGTTGAAATCGCCGGCGAAGGTGTAGTAGGTGCTCCACCCGGTTGCGAGGCCCAGGTCTTGGCGGGCGCCCATGGTGAAAACACCGCCGGTGGAGGTGGCGATATAGACGCTGTTGTTATCCCCGTTCGTGCAACTGCCGGCGTACAAGGCCACCGTATTGCAAACCGTCGTGAAGGCCAGATCAGGTTTGCCATCGCCGTCAAAGTCGCCCACGATGGGATTGAAGACGTTCCAGTTCTCGCCTCCGAAGGTTTGCGGGGTACCGAGTGTGAAAGTCCCATCGCCGTTGGAGTGGGCCACATAGATTACCAGGTTGGTGTTCCCGGGGATGATCAGCGCCACGTCGGTCTTCCCGTCGCCGTCGAAATCGCCCTGCAGAGCTTTGGAATAGGTGAAATCCAGGTTCGCCGCGCCCAATTGCTGTGGTGCGACCAGGGTGTAGGTATCCGCCGGCGTGCCCAGCGTCGTCCCGAGCTGGAGATAGTGGGTGGCACAACCTCCAGATTGGTTAGGGTTCTGGCAGGTAGAGACCAGGATCAAATCGGTCTGGCCGTCGCCGTCCACGTCCCCAACCAGGAAATGATAGAAAGTACCGTAGCCGGAGTTTGCCAGGATTTGCCGCGGGCCAAACGCCAAAGGCCCCGCCATTCCGCAGCGCAGCGCCATCAGGTCGTCGATACCGTCCCCATTGAAGTCCCCTACCCGCAGCACGGGAGCCGGCGCTGGAATGTGTCCCAGGCCGACGCCCGCGCCGAGCCCGCCCGGCCAGTAGGTTACCTGCAGGCCGCCATCCGCACGCGGCAGCGCGGCCAGCACATCGGTCTTGCCGTCACCGTCGAAATCGCCGAATCGTAGCTCCGAGTACGGCACCGTCGTCGTGATCAGATCGGAATAACTGGCGGCGCCGCCGCTGGAATACTTCCACTGCGTCGAGCCGTCGCTCAGTTGATCGGCGGCGAACACGTCCGTCTTGCCGTCGCCGTCAAAGTCGCCAAAGCGCAGCAGGGCGGGATCGGTCGCGGCGTAAGCCAGGTTCGTCGAACCGCCGAGATTGCCATTCCCGCCGGGGTAGTAAGCCCATTGGTAAGTCTCGTTCTTGAAGGTGGTGTTGAAAACGTCGGTCTTACCGTCGCCGTTGAAATCGCCCAGCGCCAGGCGATCCGAAAAGTCCGGCGTCGTGTGTAGGAGCACGAAGCTGTTTGTCCCGCTGGAGGAGTACACCCACTGATAGTTGGGGAAACCATAGGAGTTGGCGAAGACATCGGTGTGGGTGTCGCGATCGAACTCGCCGAACTGCAGCAGCGCGGCCGGCAGAGCGCTGCTGGCATAAGCCAGGTTTTGCCACGCGCCGAACCCGCCGCTGGAATATTGCCATTGCAGGTTTCCGTCAGCGCGCGGCCAGGTGCGAAAGACGTCGGTCTCGCCGTCGCCGTCAAAATCCGTTGAGCCGGTGGTCGCCAGGCTGGCCAAGGAGGCGGCGTTGCTCTTGAACGGATTGCCCACGCTCAGACTGCTGATGGGTGTGTTATCCGGGTCGTTGTAGAGAAGCTGCTCCGGGTGGAGCTGACCGCCGGAGATCGGATAGTACGTCCACTGGCAGCCCGCTGCGCCGGCGGGGCTCGTCTGCAGCGCCGGCCTGGTCACCGGGCTCTGGTTCGCCGCCTGCGCCAGGACGGGTGCCGCGAACGCTTCCGCCACGGGTTGCCTGAGGATGATCATGCTGAACACAATCAGAGTTCGCTTGAGCATACGGAGTGCGGGAAATCGTTTCATAGGCGGGCTTTGGGATCAATCATGGGCACGGTGCATGATTCTGCTGGTAGGCGCGACCCGCGGGGTGCTGGCTGAGTGTGTGTCCTCTGGAGACGTTGGCCGTCCTGGCAACTGTGGGGCCACAAGGGACTGTATGTCAAGATCGGGCGTTAATGCGGTCTACCCGCTTGACGGATGATTTGCACGTGTCATAGAAGCCCCTCATCATAAAGGTTCGTGTTGTCTTGCGTCGTGCTCACCGACGATAGGAGGAGGTTCCGTGCCTAACCCCGTCCGGGTCGTGCGTGAACTCGGCCTCTTGCCGGCTGCGGCGGCGATTGGTCGCAATCGACCGGGGTGTTCGATGGTGATCGCTACTTCGACGTGTTCGTCGAGTATGCCAAGGCGTCGCCGGAAGACCTCCTCATCGAGATCACCGTGCACAACCGCGGTCTGGAGCCCGCCACACTGCACGTGCTGCCAACGCTGTGGTTTCGCAACGTGTGGTCATGGGGGGGCAATGCCGAGCGGCCGCTGCTCCGCGCGACCTCGGGCGACGCGATTGCGGCTTCCCATCCGGACCGCGGTGAGCGATTCCTCTGCTGCGAAGCCACCGCCGCGCTGCTGTTCACCGAGAACGAGACCAACACCGCGCGGCTCTTCCACCTGTCCAACCCCACGCCCTACGTGAAGGACGGCATCAACAATTGCATCATCCACGGCTACCAGGGTGCGGTGAATCCGGAAAAGCGGGGAACGAAGGTGTCAGCACATTACCCGATCACGATCGGACCAGGGGCATCGAAGACGCTGCGGCTGCGCCTGAGCGATGCGGCGTCTGGCGCTCCGTTCGGACAGGGCTTCAACGACGTCATGACGGCGCGCCGCAGGGAAGCGGACGGGTTCTACGCCGCGGTCATCCCGTCGTCGCTCGACGGCAACGCCGCCGGTGTGCTGCGCCAGGCGGTGGCCGGCATGCTGTGGTCCAAGCTGTTCTATTACTATGACGTCAACAAGTGGCTCGAAGAGCACGGCGTCGATCCGTTCAGAGCGAAGCAGCACGCGTCGCGCAACGAGCACTGGCATCACATGTACAACGCCCACGTCATTTCGATGCCGGACAAGTGGGAATACCCGTGGTACGCGGCCTGGGACCTCGCCTTTCACGTGCTCGCACTAACCCTGGTGGACGAGGACTTCGGCAAGGAGCAACTCAAGCTGATGCTCGACGACTCCTACATGCACCCCAGCGGGCAGATTCCCGCCTACGAGTGGAACTTCAGCGACGTCAACCCGCCGGTGCACGCGTGGGCCACCAATTTCACGTATGCGATCGAGATGCTCCGGCACGGCAAGGGTGACATTGACTGGTTCGAAGCGTGGTTTCATAAGCTGGCGCTCAACTTCACCTGGTGGGTCAATCGAAGGACCGCGCCGGCAACAACGCCTTCGAGGGCGGTTTCCTGGGACTGGACAACATCCGCGTCTTCGACCGCAGCGCACCGTTGCCGACCAGTTACCCGGCGGTGGGGCCGAGCGGTTGAAAGTCCGCTCCATGGTGGGGCTGCTCCCCTTGTGTGCGGTGTCCGTCTTCGACGGGGTCCTCCTGAAGCAGCATCCGGAGCTGGCCGAGCGCCTGCGCTCGTTCCTCGCGGCACGCCCGGAGCTGACGGCGTTCATCCATGCCCCGGGCAAAGTCGGTCACTCGGGTCGGCGGCTGGCGGCGATTCTCAACGAGACCAAGCTCCGGCGGGTGCTGGCGACGATGCTCGACGAGAAGGAGTTCCTGAGCCCCCACCGGCATCCGCTCCCTTTCCCGTTATGCGACGGAAGCGTGGATGGCACATTAGTGCGAGGAGGTTCGACGTGTATGGCGCGTGTCCGTACTCCGCGTGCAGCGCGAGCAGATGTTTGCGCGTTTCCTCGATCGACGGCCGCTCACCGCGGAAGGCGCACCATGTCACCTTGCCCCCCGCCCACCGAATACCCCGGGAGACGAGTTCCAAATCGTGAATCTGCACGCCGAAGCGCGTGCCATTCCTCGGGGCAGCCGTGCCGGATCCGCGGCGCACATCGTGGCCCGGTGAATTGAGCGAGGAGACTGGATCTGCGCCCAGACCCGGCGTTACCCAGTTCCCCATGCTCACGTTTTCAAGCTAGGATAGTCTTCACTGAGCGCCACGCGTGATCCTTTTCCTTGTTATCATCTTCTCTCTCATTGTCCTCGCGTCCGTTCTCGCGCTTGCCGAGGCGTCCATCAGCCGGATGACCCTGTTACGCGCGATGGCCCTGCGAAAGCAACGCAGACGCAATGCCGTGCTGCTCGAGCGCATCGAGTCCGATCCGGCGCACTTCCTGAACAGCGTGCGTCTGTGCGTCATGTTTGCCCAGAACGGCTCGGCGATCCTGGTGGCGATTCTTGCCGAGCACACGCTTGGAAATATCGGCGTCACCGTCATTTCGGTGGGGTTTACCGTCATCTACTTTATCGTCGTCGAGGCGACGGCCAAGACCTTCGCCATCGTACACAGCGACGGGGTTGCGCTCTTTCTGGCTCCTTTTGTGTGGTTCCTGGGACGCGTGCTGGCGATTCCAACTCGCGCCTTGATCGGCGTGGGAAATATGTGGTTGCCTGGAAAGGGACTGCCGCAAGGGTCGTATGTCGTCGAACAGGAGATTCGTTCCTTGGCCGACGTGGGCCACAAAGAGGGGGGAATCGAGGCGCATGAGAAGGAAATGATCCACTCGCTCTTCGAGTTCGGCGATCTCCTCGTGCGCAACGTGATGGTGCCCCGGCCGGATGTCGTCGCGCTGGAGATCGGCAGCCCGCTCGCCCTTGCGGCGGACCGCATCGTCAGTTCCGGTTTTACGCGCCTTCCCGTCTATCGCGGTGATCTCGATCGCACCGAAGGCATCATTCACGCCAAGGACGTTCTCGACCGGCTGCGTCAGGGGCGCCACGTCGATGGACTGGCGAAATTGCTGCGGCCGGTGCACGTCGTCCCGGACTTCAAGCCGCTCATCGAGCTGCTGCGCGAGATGAAGGCGGAGAGGTTTCATCTCGCCATGGTGACTGACGAGTACGGTTCGTTGGTTGGTCTGGTGACGCGTGAAGATCTGCTCGAGGAGCTGGTGGGTCAGATCAGTGACGGGCGCGGCCGCGACGTGTCGGAGGTCATTCCTCTGGGCAATGGGCGCTACCGCGTGAATGCAGCGCTGCCGATTCTCGAGCTCAATGGCGCGCTCGGCGCGACGCTGCCGCACGACCGCTGGAACACGGTTGGCGGGCTGGTGTTTGGCCTGGCAGGGGCCATTCCCGCTGCCGGGGCCGTGCTCGAGCTCGACGGCTTCCGTTTTACCGTCGAGCGCATTCACGGCCGGCGCATCGTTAGCGTTCTCGTGGAACTGCTTGGCGCACCCGCCGCGGAGCCGGAGAAAACGGTTTGACGGTGCGTACAGCTGCAGGCGTCGACGCGCCGCATCCCGCGAAATGCGGGTACTCTATCGGACTTGGAAGACCGTAGCGACCAACGGGCGCGGACATCGGAGAGATGCCGTGGAGAGATGCCGTCCGCAGAGCGCCGCCCACAGCGCTGGTTAGATCGCCGAGACGCCGTGGCTGTCGATGACGACCGTGCGCTCTACGCGGAGCGCGCTGGTCAACCCCCAGCGGCGTAAGCGGTCATCAATGTCCTCGAACGGCTGCTCCAGGAACTCCGCCGTCAACACCGCGCAATGCGGACACTCGTCGTCGATGCGGAGGAGATGATGCTCCGCGCAAGCTCCGGGCACACCATTGCGTACGACGGTGCTGTGGGAGTGCAGCACGCGCACGGCACGACCGGGAAAGTGCTCCTGCACGTAGTCACGCAGGACACTGATCTTCTCGAGGTCACAGGCACAATCGACGCAAGGAACGTTGCTCTGAGCTCGCTCACATTCGTCTGCTGATGCCAAGCACAATGACATAATGACTACCCTCGTACCGAGTCAAATCCGGGCGGTCAATACAGGAAACGCACCTTCGCAATATTGGCGGATCGTAGAAATGATGTCGGCCACAGGTCCCATCAATAATTGGGTGAAAAACCCTCCCAGCCGGTTTGCTTCTCGGTATTCTCCGGCCGCAAGTGCAGGACGGTCTCCTTTTCCTGGCCCGTCTGCGCGCTATTGTCGGCGCGCAGCCGTTGACGGTCCTGAGAATTCTCGTCCGCGAGCGAATCCCGTTCGCGCGCTCCGGGTTCGGTCAGGTCCTCGGTGGCGCTTTCCTCGGGCTCTTGCTCCTCGAATTCTTCCACCACGTCTTCGTTCTGAGTGTTTTCGAGATTCGCGGGCACGCGGCGGCCGTAGGCGCGCATGCATTGCGCCACCCACATCTGCGTGGTGCCGAGATGCTTGGCAATCATTGCGACGGTTGCCTCGCGCCCTTTCTGGGATTCGACGGCGGCGGCGCGTCCCTTCAGGGGGCGCGCGCTACGGTCGAGACTGGAAATGATTTCCTCGCACGGGACCTGGCCGCGCATGCGTGCCGCACGCGGTGTGGCGCCAGGTACGGGTACCAGGTTATCTGATACCTCGGGTAGCTCCTGCGCCGCCAAGCTGCGCAGGAGCATGCCGGCACTTCCAACAGCGACGAGAAGGATGGCCAGTAAACGCCCGCAACGCCAGATCCGTGCGAGCAGCGGTTCGTGATTCACCCAGCCAGTCTACCTTCCCCTGTCGACAAAGCAATCCGTGTGCGTGGCGGCCATCGGCCCCACGTCTGCGGGCAAGCGCCGCGGCTGTCCGCAGGACATGACAGGTGTCACACGGCGCACCCCGCAACGGCGCCGTGAGCACCGCATCCGCTGTGGCCCGCGGCGTGGGGCAGGGCCGAAAACGCGGCCACTCGAAAAATGCCGCCGAATATCTCGACGCGATGTTCGTCCAACGCAGCATGTCGCCACAGCAGAGCCAGAATGGTTGTTGCCGAATGGTCGTACCGCAGCGCAACGAAGGAGAACGTCGCATGGGTAGCGCAGTGCTGATTGTCGATGATGATGTGAACGCGCAGATCATCACCGAAACGTTACTCCGCCTGCGCGGCCTCGACGTGCGCATCACACCCGACACCGCCGACGCGGTGAGCATGGTCGCGCGCGGTGACGTCGGTGTCGTCGTCGTCAACTTGAACACCTCCGGAATGAACGGCTTCGAGGGGCTGCGTCGTCTGCGAGCCGCGTCCGAAGCGCTGACGACGCCGACGCGTATCGTCGTCGTGACCGATCGCCGCGCGCCGGAGGTGGAACGGTTCTCGCAACGCAGCGGTGCCGATGCCGTATTGCGCAGGCCCACTGAACCGGGGCGCCTCATCGCCACGGTTGAGGGCCTGATGCCGACCGTCGATCCGCCGGCGACGCAAGCCGGCTGGCGCTAGGCCCTAGATCCGGTGACGCTGGATCAATTGCTTGGCGATCACCAGTCGCTGGATCTCGTTGGTGCCCTCGCCGATCAGCATCAACGGCGCATCGCGGTAGTAGCGCTCGACCGGAAACTCGTTCGTATAGCCGTAGCCGCCGAGGATGCGCATGGCTTCCGTGGCGACTTCGAGACAGGTTTCCGAGGCAAACAGCTTGGCCATGCCGGCCTCGACGTCGCAGCGCTCGCCGCGGTCCTTCTTGTCCGCCGCTTGGTAGGTGAGCAGCTTGGCCGCTTCGATCTTGGTGGCCATGTCGGCGAGCTTCAGTTGAATGGCTTGATGCTCGCAAATCGGCTTTCCAAAGGTCTCGCGCTGCTGCGCGTACTTGATCGCCGTGGCGAATGCCGCCTCGGCAACGCCCACGGCGCGCGCCGCGATATTGATGCGCCCGACCTCCAAACCGCTCATGACGTGGAAGAAGCCCTGACCTTCCTTGCCGCCGATCAAATTGCTGGCGGGCACCACGTAGTCTTCGAGATTGACCTCGCAGGTTTCGATCCCCTTGTACCCGAGCTTCTCGAGGTCGCGGCTCACCGTCAGGCCCGGGCCTTTCTCGCCGACGAACATGGAGATGCCTTTGTACGGCGGGTCGGCCTTGGGATCGGTCTTGGTGGCGAGGGCGTACAAGGTGCCGTAGCGCGCGTTGGTGATGAACATCTTGCTGCCGTTGATGACGTACGCGTCGCCCTGACGCACGGCGGTGGTGCGGATGCGTTGCACGTCGCTGCCGGCGTGGGGCTCGGTTAGACACAGGGCGCCGTGATGCGCGCCGCGTGCCATGGCCGGCAGATAGCGCTGCTTCTGGTCGTCGGTGCCATGCATGCGCAGCATGTATGCCAGCATCAGATGCGTGTTGAGCACACCGCTCAGGCTCATCCAGCCTTTGCACAGCTCTTCCACCACCATTGCATAGGTGGTGACGTCGAGACCCAGGCCGCCGAACTCCTGCGGGATGGTGGCGCCGAACAGCCCCAGCTCCTTCAAGCGCGCCACTAGCGCATGGGGATACTCGTTGCGATGCTCCAACTCGCTGGCGACCGGCAGCACCTCGCGCTCGACAAAGCGCCGTACCGTCGAGACGATCTCTTCGCGGACCTCGGTTGCTAAGCTCACGATTTCCTCCCCATCTGTCAAAGTGCGCGGTAGGTTAACCATGTTTGCGGGGCTCGGGCAAATTCGTGAATCGTGCTCGTGAGTCGTGCGCGTGTTGGGATCTCTGGGGTGAGGGCTCTTCCACGCGCACGACTCACGATTTCCTTGATCCCCCCGGCCACCGCTGTTACAGGAGGCCCGCATGCGCCGCGCCCTTGTGTTGCTTCTGCTTCTGCCCGCGGGCATCGCGGCGGCGCAGGCGACGCCGAGCGCCGGGCCGGGCACCGCGGTGTTCACCGGGGGCGGCGAGGTGCCGTCGCCGCGCGAGAAGCCGTCCAAGCCGGTGACGACATACTGGCGTGTCCAGCTCTTCGTGAAGATGGCCAGCGCGCCGGCCGGCGCGCACGCGCAGGTCCTCCTGCCGCTGTCCGACGAACACCAAGAAGTCCTGGCGCGGCGTGTCGAGGCCGGCGGCTTTGCGTATCGCGAGGAGCCCGAGGCGCCGAATCTCTGGGGCAACTGGACCCGCCTCGCCGCGACGGATGGCGCGGCGCAGTTCGAATACGAGGTGAACGCTGCGGTGACCGATACGGTCACGCCGATTCCGGATCTTCCCCTCGGCGCTTTGCAGGTGCCTGAGGCGCTGGAGATCAATCTGCAACCGTCGGCGCTCGTGCAGAGTGGCGATCTCGATCTCAAGCGCCGCAGCCGCGACCTCGTCAAGGAAGCGCGCAGCGTGGAAGCCGCCGCTTGGGCGCTGTTTCAATATACGGCGGCATTCGTCCGCGCCGGACCAGGCGAAGCGAAGGAAGATGCCGTCGCCGTGCTGCGCCAGGAGCGCGGCAGCAGTACCGGCAAGGCGCGCTTGTTGACGGCGCTGCTGCGCAGCATCGGTGTGCCTGCCCGTCTCGTCGGTGGCCTGAAGCTCGAAGACGCCACGAAGAAGCGTGCCACAATTTCCTGGGTTGAGGCGTACGTTGGTGACCGCTGGGTGCCGATGGATCCGGGCGGTGGCTACTTCGGGTGGACCCCGAATCAGTACCTGGCCTTGTACCGCGGCGATCTGCCGCTGATCGTGCACAGCTCGGGGCTGGATATCCAGTACGACTTCCTCATGCATCGCACCAGCCGTGAAACCGCGGCGGGTGGGCGCCCCGAACCGACGCCGGTGACCGCGTCCGGTCGCGCCGAGCGGCCGGTGGAGTCGCAGCAAGTGCGCACCGCGGCCAGCTACGTCGAGCACCCGGTGGCGTCGGTGGTGGTGATCGCCGATCAAAGCGTGTCCGACGCGGTTACCGAACGGGTGCTGCAGGAGGCGCAGACGGACGACATCAACGTCGTCGTGCTGCGCGCGCGCTTCGAGTCGCGCTACTTCCGCGAGCAGTACCTGCAACGTCTGGTGAACAATAATCTGTCGCTGATTCGTACGGCGCACGTACTGTTGATCGCGACGCGGGATGACGCCGGCCTGTACGCGTTGCTGGCGCTCGGAGACAAGGACCTGGCGCTCGGCGACATGCGCATCGTGGTCGCCGGCGATTTCCCGCGGGCCGTGGGGCGCGTGCTGGGCGCGGTGCTCTATCGCGTGCTGACCGCGGGCCAGGTGGTGCTCATCGATCGGCCGGCGGAGCTGCTGGGGTTGTGGGAGATGGTGCGCGCCAACGTCATCAACGGCGTGCCCATGCTCGAAGAGGCGGGCAAGTGGGATCTCAAGCCGCTGGTGCTCGACCAATCGATGTACGAGGATCTCAGCCGTTGGCGCCGATACGTGGTGGCGGCGTGGGCACGCGCGGTGCGGGCGCAGGTGCCGTTGCAGGCACTCAACCTGATTCTCGTGCTGCCGGTGATTGCGGCGATTATCGTGATCGTGCGGACGATCGTCGGCATCGAAACGTTCGGCACGTTCTCGCCGGTGATCGTGGCGCTGGCGTTTCTGACCACCGGCCTGCAATGGGGCGCGGCCATCTTCGCGGTGATCGTCGGTGCCGGTGCGTTCGTGCGGGTAGGGCTCCAACACGTGCGGCTGCAGCTGGTGGCACGCCTGGCGATCTTGATTGCCGTGGTTGCCGGGATCATGGCGGGGCTGACGGTGATCGGCGCGTCCTTCGGCATCGGCGCCTTGATGAACGTCAGCATCTTCCCGATGGTGATCATGTCGAACCTGATCGAGAACTTCACGACGTCACAAGCCGAGTTCGGCACACGCGAAGCGGTGCGTCTGACAATCAACACGCTGGGGCTCGCCGCGTTGTGTTATCTGGCGATCGAGACCACCGGGCTGCAATCGATCCTGCTGGCATTTCCGGAACTGCTCATTGGCGCCATCGTCATCGACGTCGTACTCGGCAAGTGGCGCGGCTTGCGGCTTTTCGAGTACTTGCGCTTCCTGGATTTGACCAAGCGTTCCGACCGATGGGCTCCTTGATCGAGCGGTTGCGGCGCGTGCGGCAGGAGGCGCTCGGCCTGAATCGCCGCAATCAGGAGCTGCTGCTGCGGCTCAATGCGCCGCGCTTCGTGGCCCTCGTGGATCACAAGGTGCAGACCAAAGAGGTCCTGGCGCGCCACGGCTTGCCGGTGCCGGAGACCTTCGGGCGCTACGTCCGCCAGCGCGAGCTGTCGTCACTGGCGCGTGAAGCCGAGCAGCGCATCGAGTTCGTCCTCAAGCCGGCGCGTGGCGCCGGCGGGGAGGGTGTGGTCGTGGTGGCCGGGCGCCGCGACGGCCGGCTGGTCAAGTCGAGCGGCGCATTGCTCAAGGTCAATGACCTGCTGGCGCATGCCGCCGATATCATTGCCGGCGCGTTCTCGATGAGTCAGACGCGTGACGAGGCCCTGCTCGAGTACCGACTGACGCCAGAGCCGGGCCTGGCGAGCTATAGCCCGGGCGGCATTCCGGACGTGCGCGTCGTACTTGCTTATGGCGTCCCGGTCATGGCCATGTTGCGATTGCCGACGCACGCCTCCGACGGGCGCGCGAATCTCCATGTCGGCGGGGTCGGCGTGGGACTCGACCTGGCCAGCGGCCGGGCGATCCATGCCATCTGGCGCGACCGCCCGGTTGTGCTGCATCCCGATACGCAGCAGCCGCTCTCGGCAATTTGCATCCCGCGATGGGCGGATATTCTGGAGCTTGCCACGCGTAGTTACGACGCCGTGCCGCTTGGCTACATGGGTATCGATATCGTTGTCGACATCCGGCATGGCCCGGTCATCCTCGAGCTCAACGCGCGCCCTGGGCTGAGCATTCAGCTCGCCAACCGCCGCGGCTTGCGCCGCATGATCGAGGCGGTGCGTGCCCAGCGTGTTGGCGACTGCACGGCCGCGCAGCGGGTGGCGTTGGGGCTGGAGATTGAGGAGCGGGTGAGGGGTGATACGTGAAGCGTGAAACGTGGGCTGTCCAATTGGCGCCTTGGACCCATCTACGAGCACGAACACGAGGACGAACGCGAACGCGATTCGCGAGCATGATTCACGATCCGTCCTTGACGCTGCTACCCAATCCCGCTTTGGTAGCGCAGTGACGCAAATCCAGCTTTCGCTGCTGCTGTCGTTGCTGTGCGTTGCCGGTCTGGCGTTCTTCGGGTGCCGTCCATACATCGATGAGTTCAGGGGCCGCGTGCGGCAGACGGTAGCGGCGTTCCTGCTGATCGGCATCCTGGCGATCGTGGTGTTCTTTCCCGTTACAGCATTCGGCGAGGCGGAGGAGATCGATGTGGCGACCCTGTGGCTGCCGGTGCTCTTGGCGGGGCATGCCGTGCTGGTGGGGTTCCTGTTGGTGTGGTGGCGCTTGCGCGGCGATGTCTCTCTCGGGCGCTTCCTGCATCTGTCCGGCGACGACCTCGGAAACAAGGTGCGGCGTGGTCTGGTGACCGGTGCGGCGGGCTGGTTGCTGACGATTCTGATCACCGGCGCGGCGGCGGCCATGGGTTCCGCGAGCGGGCGAGTCAGTGAGGCGACGGAGATCCCGCCGGTCATGGCGTGGCTGGCGGCGCTGCCGCTCAGCTCGAAGTTGATCATCGTGGGTGCCGCGATGACCGTCGAGGAAGCCTTCTTCCGCGGCTTTCTGCAATCGCGGATCGGCCTGTTGGCGTCGAGTGTGATGTTTGCCCTCAGCCACTTCAGCTATGGGCTGCCGTTCATGATCATCGGGGTGTTCACCATTTCACTGATCATCGGCCGCGACTTCGCGCGCAGCGGCGACCTCTTGCCGTGCATGATTGCGCACGGTGTCTTCGACGCCGTACAGCTGCTGGTGATCTTACCACTGGCGGTGCGCATGTGGCAGCAGCCGGCGGGCCAGCCGGCGCTGCTGTCGGCGATGCATTGGTAGGCCATGCTCTGCCTGGAAGCACCTTGGCGGTGAGGCCCGCAATTGCGCTGCCACACGCCAGACGGCAGAATGTCTGCGTGTCGGCGGAACAGATCATCGCACTCGAAGCGGCGCTGGCCGATCTCAGTGATCTGTATGCGGTTACCCGCAACTTCACGGCGCTGCAGTCGGGTGCGGAGGCTGAGCTGCTGCCCCGAATTTATGCCATCGGTGCCCGTTTGCGTAGCCTGGTACGCGCGGGCAACCTGGATGATGCGGCAATCGATCGCAACGCGACGGAAATTCTGGCCTGTGCGACGCAGTGGCGCGGCGCGCTCGGCGAGATCCGTGGCTCACCGCTCTATCAGCGCGCCGTGCATGACGTCGCCAGTGCTCGCCAGGCGACGCTAGCGGAGGTCATCCCCCAGGTGTTTGCGCGCGTGCGCGTCGTCCAGCCGGCGCCGTCCCTGTATTTTCCGGTATCGCCATCGGGGGGCCGGCGCCGTCCCGGCTCCAGCCCCTTTCTCAGTCCAGCGGATTGTGCGGACAAGATCATGCAGTTGCTGGCCGACGGGATTGAACCCGATGTCGAGACGGCGGAATGGTGGGAGCGCGAGCTGCCTTCCATTGTGTGTGCCGACACACCGGCGGGAGTGGAGAGTCCCATCGTGCTGTGCGTGGCTGCGGCCGCGGTGCCCGTGACGGTGTTTGCGGATATCGATGCGGCGACCTTGCGGGTGTTTACGCCACGTCTGCGCGCGCCGATGTCCGTGCTGCTGGCGCGCGACGCGACTGACGAGTGGTGGGAAGCCTACCAGGATTCCTACCACGTCTTCCGCGTTGCCCTGCAGCAGCACCTTGCCGCACGTGGCGAGATTGCCGGTGCGGCTGAGTCCTGAATGTCGGCGGACCGTATCACGCACGCACTCAGGACTCAGCGCCCGGGACCTTAGAACTGATACGTGACTTTCACTCCGGTCTCGTCGCGCCGACTGAAGCGACCGCCGGCGAACCAGGGGTCATCGCTGGGAGCGCTGCTGCCATAGGTGAAGAAGAACTTCTGTTGGAGCGAGAAAATCATATTATTCGTATAGTAGTAATCGACGTTCCACAAGACCTCGTCGTTGTCGTTGACGGGATCCCAGGCGTCGGCAACGAATGGAACGATGGTGCCGCCGCGATAGAAGCTGGTGGCCGCGACTGTGATCAGGTGTTCCCATTGTCGAATCTGGTCGCCGTTGCCAGGACTGGCAAAACGGCCGGAGACCTGCATGCGTTCCACCTGGCCAGCGTTGGGACCCGAGACCCATCTGCCGACGGGACCGAAGTAGGGATACTCGCCGGCACCCGAGGTGCCGCGCAATTCATCGATATTGCCGCCGGTGGTGTAGTTCCAGAAGAGCTGGGAGGTCAGGAACCACGTGGCGCGCGGATTGAGAAACTTGATCCAGGTCGGACGATCGAAGCCGAGCATGCCGGTCCAGACATCGCGCTTCGTAAAGCCGAGGGGTGAGAAACCCTGCGAAGAGAGGTTGGTGATTGGTCGGCACTGCCCATTGACCTGCACGCACGCCAGGGTGCTGGGATCGGTCGTCTGAAACGGCTCGCCCATGGCATACGCGGTTTCCATGCGGAACACGGTCTGGGTGTAGTCACCTTCGAAGTAGTTCCCCGTGAGACCGAAGATGTGCACGTATGGGTCGACAACCTTGGCGTTCACGTTGATGGGGAGCACATCATGGGTGGTCGGGCTGTTGAGGTCCGGTTGGAAATTGCCGACCTTCGGCGCAGTGGTGTCGAGTGAGATGGACTCGATTTTCACGCCGAACGGGGATGCCGCACCGACGCCGCGGCCGCGACCATACATGTAGTTGGTCGACATCTCGACACCTTGCGGCGTCACGAAGTGGAAGCGGGTGCCGACTTCACTGGCGTCCTGCGGGTTCCGCTGGAAGTCGCCCTTATGATAGCTCGTGTTCTGCAGGTTGAATTGCGGCGCCAGATAGTTGGCGTTGAGGTCGTTGGCAAAGTCGAGGTTGGGATTGCCCACGGGGTTGCAGGGATGCTTCGGATCCGGGGGACTCGGACAGGTGCTCTTGGACGGTGAAAAATTGATCTGTCCGGAACGCAGCGGGTCGGCAAAGGGGAGGCCCCATGGCTGGGGGTTGAAGGCGGCTTTGATGCCCGGTTGAAAATCAAAGGCGTTGTAGACGACCTCGAAGAACGCGTTCGACAGCGGGCCGACCTGTCCAATGTCCCAGAGGCCTTTCGTGAGCCACAACGGGACACGGATGTTGTCCCAGGACTCCTGCTGGAAGTGCCACGAGGTATCGAGCGGGTTCCAGATATCCATGATCCGGAACTGATCGCTCTCGCCCCAGATCACCTGCTGGCGGCCGATGCGGAGGCTCAGCGGCGCATCCTTGATCTTGAGATCGATGTAGGCTTCGCGCAGGCTGTTCTCCCACTTGTCAGCCGAGCGGTCGGCGTCGCTCAAGCGGCTGTAGTTGCCCGGAAGAAGATTGGTGCCGGTGCACGTCGGACCGGTGCAGCGGCCAATCGGGTTGCCCTTGATTGGTCCGCCGACGAGATCGTCGTAACGCGTTTGCCCGCGTTGCAGGTCGCCCGGCGCGATGTCGTAAAAGCCATCGTACACGCCGCGGTAGAGCAGGTAGAGCTTCGACCGTTCGATGAATGGAATCTCGAAGCGGTCGATGAACTTGCCATTTTGGAGCCAGTCATAGTCGACCCGCAAGCGAAACGTGTTGCGGTTCTGGATGAACTGGGCTGAGTTTTCAGACGGATTCCGAACCAGGTTCTGCGATTCGATGTTTCCAGAGAGCTCGAGCGGTCCGAACTTCTGGGTCGCTCGCACTGGCGTGTACAACCCTGCCGTGCACCCCAAGACCAACAGTGAGATGGTCAGGGTCTTTCGCGTTCGAGAGATCCGCCCACATCGTGCCTCGCGCATTGCACCCCTCCTTCCGCGTTGTGGCGGTTCGCGGACCGCCGGCCCCAGTCTCAATAGCGGGTCCGTCATACTAAAAAACGCGCGACGTTGGCAAGCAGAGATTGTAGGTTCTGCTGCCGCAGATTCCATGACCGCTGCGGTGCTGACCGCTGGCGCCGGGCCGGGAACTCAACGGGATGCGCCGCCGCACCTTGACTTAGCGGGCGGTGCTTCCTAGTGTGGGCGGCGTTCATGACGGTGAGGAGTCGGCTAATTGGCAAGCCACCTGACTCTGAATCAGGCGATTGTAGGTTCGAGTCCTACCTCCTCAGTTGCGCCGTGTTCGTGGTCGTGTTCGTGCTCGTACAAGAGGAGCTACCCTCCCTCACGAACACGAGCACGTGCACGAACACGAAAAGTGGTCCCATCGTCTAGTGGTTAGGACGCCGGCCTCTCACGTCGGTAGCAGGGGTTCGAATCCCCTTGGGACCAATTCCTTTCTCTCGCGAAGTCGGCGAGCGCGCAGGGCTTGTTAGCGCGCGTCCGCCCCCCGATGCTTCGCCTTCTCCGTCGTGCCCTTCGTGTGCTTCGTGGTGAAGCGGTTTTGCCGCGCCGGTTGATGTGACGTTGCTTCAAGTAGCCGTCGGGCGGAAGAGATCGATCAGTTGTTTGCAGTAACGCACGACGGAGCCGACTTTGTGAGGCTCGGTATTTCCGAGTCGAACGACAACCAAGTCGAGCTTCGGGCTGATGAGAATCCGTTGGCCGAAGGCGCCGCTGCAATAGAACAAACCGAGGCTCCCGGGGATGACCCAGAAGTGGGCGCCGTAAATTCCCTCCGATTGCGGCGTCGCTGTGCGGGCGTAGTCGACCCAACCTGCAGGCAGGATGCGTTCACCATCCCATTCGCCGTCTCGTAGATACAAATAGCCGAAGCGGGCGAAGTCGCGGGCGCTGCAGTAGCAAAATGCCGAGCCAATGAAGTTGCCGGCCAGATCGAATCTGGGATCGGCCGTCTGCATGCCGATTCGATCGAACAACTCGCGTTTCATGAAGGCGCACATCTCCGGCTCGCCGCCGCCGACGGTTTCACTCACCAACCGCGCCAGCAGATTGCTGGCACCGCTGTTGTAGTTCCAACGCTTTTCCGGCTCGATTTCATATGGAAGGGTGGCCGCGAACGCAGCGGCGTCGTCCTTTCCCACACCGAATAGCATTGGGATGACGTCGGATTCGTCCTCCGGATAGTAACGGATGGAGCCATCGCCGAGGTGCTCCGCCTCTCGAAAGCGCAGGCCGTCGGTCATGCGCAGCATCTGGTCGATGGTGATGCGGCGCCGTTTGTCACCGACGTTCCACTCCTTCACCGGGATCGGCTGCGAGATGTCCAGCTTCCCCTGCTTCACCAAGATGCCGACCAGGCAACTGGTGATGCTCTTGGCCATCGACCACGAGATGAGGGGGCGATCCGCTTCGACGGCCTGCCGATAGCGCTGGGCCACGATGGCGCCGTGTTGTACGACGACGACGGCATTCGTGCGCCCGAGATCGTCGGGCTCTGGATCGCTGAAAGCATGATCCAGTAACCTATCCAGAGTGACCCGATCAACGCGCGAATCGATGTCGGCTCGCGGCCACGCGTTCGTGGGCCAGGGGATCCCGGCGGGATGCGGTGGCAGCGGAACAAGAACGGCCGGATCGACCGGCAACGCTCCGAAGCGACCCATTGGTCGAGCATAGGTCAGTCATGTCTGGCTTTGCAACGAGGAGCTACGCTGCCTACACTGCCGTGTCTGGAAGAATTGGCCCGTAGCGCGATGGTCCGAATCGGGACTCCAACGTTGACCCGTTTCGGTGGCGAAGTCTGACCCCGATAACGGTGGACCAGTTCAATGTCTTGAACCGGTCAATAGGCTTATTGTACGCCGGGTGACGTGACGACTCCGCGGGCTCATTTCGGCGCGAAGCGTTGCCCGCCGTCAAGGCGGAACGTCGAGCCGTTCAGCATGGGGTTCTCGAAGATCGCCCGCGCGAGCAACGCGTACTCCTCGGGACGACCCATGCGCTTCGGGAAGGCGGCGTCCCTCGTCAGCCCATCTGCCATCGCCTGTGGTATCCCGCGTGTGAGGCCGGTATCGAACAGACTCGGGGCGATAGTCATCACACGGATGCCGAGGCTGCCGAGATCGCGCGCCATGGTAAGCGTCATTCCGGCGATGCCGGCCTTCGCCGCGCTGTACGCGACCTGGCCGATCTGTCCTTCGAACGCCGCGATCGAGGCCGTCATCACGATCACCCCACGTTCGCCGTTCATGTCGGGCTCGTTGCGGCTCATGGCCTCGGCCTGCAGTCGGGCGATGTTGAAGCTGGCGACCAGATTGAGATCGATCACCGCGCGGAAGGCGTCAAGTGGGTGCGGCCCCTCCTTCGCAAGCGTGCGCTTGGCGATCCCGCCGCCCGCCGTGTTGACGCCGAAGTGCACTGCGCCGAGGTTGTCAGCCGCGCGCCTGATTGCCGCTTCGGTGCCATCGAAGTCGGTGACGTCGCAGGGGTAGAAGCGCGTGCCGGCGCCGATGGCGGCGGCAACCTCCTCGCCCTGGGAGCTCGGACGATCAAGGATCGCAACGCGAGCCCCGTCGCGCGCCAGCATCTCCGCGGTTGCGCGCGCCATTCCAGACGCCCCGCCAACCACAATTGCCTTCGCTCCGCTGATCTTCATACTCTCTCCTTGTGCTGTGCGGATTCTCCGGCTTCCGCGCTTGCCTTTCCGATGGTCTTCTAGTGGACATCCATCGCGATGGTCACGTGCTGCGTGCCGTCAGGAACTTTGACCCACAACCGTCCGCCCATCGCGGGCTCCCAGAACCACCCGTCCGTCGCCGCCTCGAGCGCGGCGAGCGTGTCATACTGGTGCACCGCGGTATCGTTGCGTGTCACCGAGTCCGGGACGGCCTCGGCGCGCAAAATTTCCAGCAGCGCGCCGGAGACGAACGTCTGCCCGCCGTGAAAGTCGATGGCAACGCCACCGGCGGCACCGCCGGCGATCGGTGCTTGCGCGAGGCGCGCGCCGTCGAACAAGACGAACGCGCTGGCGCTCTCGCTCGGGACGATGCGCACGTACAACACCCCGGCGTCATTCGCATAGGAATCGACACGCTCGGGCGGCTGCGTGGTCGGCGACAGCGTATCGATCGTCGGACGCAACAAGGGCACGATCGCGCCGGCACGCACGAAGAGCGGCAGCGTCTCGAGCGGCGCCGCGACGTCGATCGTCACGCCGCCCGCTGCACCGCCTGAGTAGACCGTGCCATTCCACCAATCGATCCAGTCCCCCGGTGGGACGATCACGTGCTTCGTGGTCGCCCCGGCGGCGACGACCGGTGCCACCAGCAGGTCGTCGCCGAAGAGATACTCGTCCGACGGATGCAGGCCCATGTCCGGATATGCCAGACCCAACGGCCGTTGAATGGCCCGGCCGTCGCGCATGAGGTTCTGCGCATACGTCCACTCGTAGGGGAAGAGCCGCAAGTGCAGGCGCGCGTAGAGGCGATACGTGTCGAGGGTCTGCTGATTGCGGCCGTTGTCCGCGGTGAATTCCCAGGGCGTTTGCGCGGAGCTGTCGCCGACCTGCATCACGCTCGACAGCGCCGTTTGCTCGAACCAGCGGGTGAACACCTCGTTCCCAGGCGGGCTGTTGCGGTAGCCGCCGGTGTCGGCGCCGAAGAACGGAAAGCCCGAAGGTCCTAAGCCCAGGCCCATGATGACCGTCGCGGGTAGGCCGCCGACGCCGCCGGGCTGGGTCTCGCCGCGGTGCGTGAGGTAGGGCTCGCCGTGCCGAGTGAGCGTCGCGTCCATATCACCGGGCCAGATGACGGACGCGGTGCGTTGATCGCCCCAGCGGCCGGCGCGGCAGAGCAGGAAGCCGCCCGCCGCCGGCAGCGTGTCGG